>NZ_JABKBZ010000014.1:0-78335 GCF_013166635.1 Lentimicrobium sp. S6
AGAATTTTAAAATACTTAAGTTAACACTTGGGTGGAAACGCAAACCACCTTTATATGGACCGATTGCATTATTAAACTGCACTCTATAACCTAAGTTTACATGAACTTTACCACTATCATCAACCCATGGCACTTTAAAAGTAAAGATACGATCAGGTTCAACAAGTCTTTCAAGTATTCCAGCTGCCTCAAATTGTGGATTAGCTTTTAATACATCTTCTAATGATTCTAAAACTTCCTGAACTGCCTGAAGATATTCTTTCTCACCGGGGTGTTTAGCCTCCAGATTATGCATAAATTGTTGTAAATCCATTTTATTATGTTTTTTAGTTGTTTGAATGATTACTGGGCAAAATTATGATCAATTCAGTAGGTGTATCATCAGTATTTTGCTGATTTTGGTTTCTAAATTAATCTCATTGATTGCAAGCACATTACAAACACAAACCTAGCTTGTTTAGACTATAAAGATACATATTTTTTTTCTAACCAATAAATTCACTTAGAGCATGGGGCACGATTATGGCTTGGTAAAGATAATATCGTCAAAATGCCCCTTCAATAACTCATTAATATAGGTCAATAATTCTTTGGATTGCAATTCCTCTTTACTGAAGTTCTGGTGGATAGCATCGGAGTTTAAAACATACTCCCCTCGTGGACTCATATACGAAAATACAATATTACAATGAGGATGATCCAAGATTATCATAGCCAATAAGGAATGAAAATTACCTAAATCCGGAATCAATCCAGAATCTAGTTTCAATTCCATGTTGAGGTTATTATAACCTTTATGATAATATATATGATTTTTATGAGGGTTTTGAAGATTTAGGACCTTAATTATTTTTTCAGACTCTTCTAGAGTCTTGTCTTCAATTTTATCACCAGAATCTTTAATAATGATATCGTAGGAAGCACTATTGACCTGATCAACCAAATATAATTCCAACTCCTTGGCAGATTTTAATCGAAACTGTAAATATTGGGCTAAAAATAAAGAAATATTCATGTAGGTAAATAAAAGTATCAGACTTGGGATTCCAAATCTGATCTAAATTAATATATAAGAAGAATAATTAGCGTCTGTCTCTTTGATATTGGTATGACTCTCCGTATGCAGGGCATTTCTTACTAGAAACACAAGAAGACATCACTAAACTCAAAACAAAAATACTGACTAATAATATGGCTATTCTTTTCATTATAATTATAATTTGTTCAATTCTTGATTTTCCGCTAAAATAGGCATTTTTTCCAAAACAAATCAAGCTCAATACATTTTTAGGAAAATATTACAAGGAATTATTTAATTGTTTCTAAATTTACATGCTCAAAAAAAACAAGAGATATGTCATCCACCCAAGTAGATATCCATCCTGAATGGTTTGAAGTTCTAGAAGATCAGTTTGAATCAGAATATTTCAGAAAACTAAGAGTCTTTTTAATAGAAGAGAAAAAAAAATATCAAATATTTCCTCCAGGAAAAGAGATATTCTCTGCCTTTAATGAAACTCCATTTAGCAAAACCAATGTGATTATCCTAGGTCAGGATCCTTATCATGGCCCAGATCAAGCCAACGGCATGTGCTTTTCTGTTAAAGATGGGATTCCTCATCCACCATCCTTAAAGAACATATTTAAAGAGATAAGGGATGATTTTGGTTTTCCGATACCTCAATCGGGCGATTTGACTCCTTGGGCAAAACAAGGTGTACTTTTGATTAATGCGACTTTAACTGTAAGAGCAGGACAAGCTGGTTCTCATCAAAAAAAAGGCTGGGAAGAATTTACCGATACCATTATAAAAAGACTCTCTGAACAAAGAGAAGGATTAATTTTTCTGCTTTGGGGTAATTTTGCCATTGCCAAGTCAAAACTCATAGACCAAGAAAAACATCACATTTTGACCAGTGTTCACCCCTCTCCATTGTCTGCATACAGAGGTTTTTTAGGTTGTAAACACTTTTCTAAGACCAATGAACTACTCAAATCAATGGGAAAAGAGCCTGTTAATTGGAAAATTAAATAATTCTTTAAAAAGATTTGTTTTTCATTAGCGCTGACAACTAGAATGTTGTAGCAAATAAAGCTTAGCAAAAGCACAAAACCTAAAACAATATGCTTCCTAGTCTTTGCAGAATGGTTTTTTCTTGTATATTTGCAGTCTCAAAACAACAACAGTGCGGGATGGAGCAGAGGTAGCTCGTTGGGCTCATAACCCAAAGGTCGTAGGTTCGAATCCTGCTCCCGCTACAATGAAAAGCTTAACAGAAATGTTAAGCTTTTTTTGCATTTAATAGCTTTGTTTCTTGACGATAAAAAAAGCCCATCAAAAGAATGATTTCTTTCAATGGGCTTCTGATTAAATTTTTGATAATCTATTTCACCATCATCTTTTTAGTAATGATTTGATCTTCTACCAAGATCTTCACAAAATATATTCCGGTGCTAAGCTGAGAAATATCAAGATTAATGCTTCTATCATTGATAGCTTGACTCATCACCTGATGCCCTTTGGTATCTATCACCTCAATATGCTCAATGATATAATCTGATGCAAACTGAATATTACGGCTTCCTGGATTTGGATAGATTTGAATTTCTTCCTCCTTTATCTCTTCAATTCCATAATAAGGTCCAACCTTTACATAATTGCTTTTGGTTTCGGTATGCATTCCCACCCCATCGCTCACTGTTAAGGAAACCGTGAATTCACCATTATTAGTAAAGGTATGACTTGGATTCTGTAAAGTACTGGTTTGTCCATCACCAAAATCCCAAGACCATGATGTAATACCCTGAATGGCTTTTGTTTCTTGCTCTATTTTTGTTGGATAATCAGGAATAGATTTACCAGTACCTGGCTCGGTTTCTTGTATAACATTAATAATATTTAAACCTTGGGAACCACCATCTATGGTACCTACATACCAAAATCTACCAACACCTGTTGTTGGAGCTTGTAAGGTATAAATCAATCCATTCTGATTGTAAATTTGCACTACAGCATCAGAACTTGTTATTTCTCCGTCACCAGCAAATTTATAAATGTAAAAATGGTAAACTCCATTATAAAACTGATAAATAGTTGTGGTTTCAGGACCATAGCCAGAAGTTACATCATGATCTAGAGCTGCAAATGGAATATCTGTTGCATTTCCTTTATTGGAATAGTAAATATGATGGCTATATCCATCTATCTCTGGAGTTCTTAAATGAGAATCTAAATCTCTTGGATTGGCTCCCCAGTTCACCACAAAACGCATTTCGTTTCCTGTTAATACCGGAGAAAGAGATATGTTTAATTCTACAGTACCATCTGCAGGAATAATTACTTGGTTATTATTATAGGTCAGATAATCGGCAGCCGAACAAGTGACCAATTGAGTATTACTGGTTGACAAGTCGCTAAACTGAACATTTAATGGTCCAACGCCCTGAGGAGGGGTCGCCATAAAATTCGCAGTTAAAGAACCTTCCGGAACATTGGCTATGGAATAATTACCATTGGCATCGGTATAGGCCGATAAACCGCCCACTTCAACTAAAGCACCAGCAATGGCAGTTCCATCAATGGCATCACTTACCATTCCTGATAAAGTAGCTTCACCTTGAGAACCTTCAACATAAATATAATTTTCTTCTGTGGTAGTATGATTAGATACACCGTCGCTTACTGTCAGAGATACATTATAATATCCTCCAGAAGTATATATATGAGAGGGGCTTTGCTCAGAGGAGGATTGTCCATCGCCAAAATTCCAATTCCAAGAAGTAATGGCTTTTCTTTGCTCTTTTTTCTCTGGATAATCCACATTACGTTTTCCAGTACCTGGTTCAGTTTCTTGTATGGTGTTGATAATATTCAAACTCTGTGAAGCTCCATCAATAGTACCAACATACCAAAATCTTCCAACACCTGTAGTTGGTGCTTGTAGGGTGTAAATCAACCCATTCTGATTATAAATCTGAACCACAGCATCGGATGTGGTAATCTCACCTGTTCCAGCGTATTTATAAATATAGAAATGATAAACCCCATTAAAAAACTGATAAATAGTTGTGGTTTCAGGTCCATAACCACTAGTTACATCATGATCTAAAGCCACCCAAGGTGCAGAAGTTGCCGAGCCTTTGTTAGAATAATAGATATGATGAGCTGAACCTTCAATTTCTGGAGTTCTAACATGAGAATCTAAATCACTTGGATTGGCGCCCCAATTGACAATAAAACGCATCTCTTGCCCAGATAAAACGGGAGAAAGTGAAATATCTAATTGCACCTCTTGATTTTCAGGAATAGAAACCTGAGTATTCTGGTAAGTGATATAGTCGGTAGCCGAACAACTAACCAATTGAGTATTACTAGTGGATAAGTCGGTGAATTGAACATTCAATGGGCTACTACCAGAGGTAGGCGTTCCCATAAAATTGGCTGTTAAAGAGCCAGGAGGTACATTGGCAATGCTATAATTCCCAGAAGCATCGGTATAAGCCTGAAGACCTGCCACTTGAACCAAAGCACCTTCGATAGCGGAACCATCCACAGCATCGCTTACTTTTCCAGAGAGTGTACTTCCAACTGAAGACGCCTCTGTACTGACCAAAATATCGTCGAGCATTAAAATAAAAGCATCTTCTGAAAGACACTGAAAAGCAATATATACATCTTGGTTATTATAAGCGGATAAATCTATTTGAAAGGATGACCAGTCATCTGGTAATTCGATAATCCCATCACTGATTTCTGTAAAATCATTAACATTAGTTCCTGTAGTAGAAATTAAGACTTTCAATTTCTCTGCTCCATATTGAACTGTATAGGATTTTCCATAAAAACTTAATGCCGAATTTATTCCTAAAGATAGATTAGAAGTAATCATCCAGTCGTTATTTGTTGGTCCTTGCGAGGGTGCAGAACTAAAGCAAGCTGCAAACTTAGCACCGGAATATGCTGCTAATTCAGTATCAGCAGACTGAGAAGGAGTGGTATTAGCAGGATTAAAGATAATATAGGACATAGCCGTACCCGAATTAGGGAAAGTAACATCCTGAATTCCATAAGTAGTTGTTCCATCAATATCATAAAGTGTCCAAGGGGAGAATACAGTACTAAAATCGGCATAGGATTCAAAAGTCTCTATTACATTTGGCTCCAATTGAATACCTACTCGTTCATTGCTTATCTCCACTTTATTGGGAGGAGTAATAGCTCTATTTGACTGTGCGAAAATCCCTATTGGGAGGAGAAAACCAAAAAGAAAGAGAATAGTGAATTGTTTTTTCATGTTATGGGTGTTTAGTGTTAATATTCAAAATTACTACAATATCACTCCTCTCTGAATTAAATGTATATTCGTTGACGAATAACAAATATCCGCAAATGAATTTTGCATTTTTGAAATTCGTAAATTGAAAAACAATAAATCAGAAAAAATGAACACATTGTATGATTACAAAATTAATTATTGAGGTGTTCAAATAACCACTAATGTATAATCGAATTATTCAATTGTAATACTCTGTGTATTAGATTTTTTTGTTTGCCCCAACCCTAAAGGGAGCAAAAAAACATCAAGCTAAATCAAGTTTGCTGTGACAATTTTAATATATCGCTGATTAACTAATAGGTTATCAAACTGATAGGATAAGTGAACAATTGAGCACCTCAAATTAATTATTATTTCATGAATAAACTGTGATCAAAGGGCTTAAGTAATATTATTTTATCCACAGCTTTTAAACAATAACAGAAGGTGAACAAATCATGATAAAAGAAAGTATTATTCAAAATTTTGTAGCAGAATTTCTAGGAATTTCCCGTAATTTGCAGTTAAATTATAAACTATGATTAAAACATACCGATTACACATCATCCTTTTGTTAATGATTTTCGTGAGTTCTTTCACAGCATCTGGCCAAATTATTAATGAAAGCTTTGAAACTTGGCCCCCTGCCGATTGGACCATTTCTCCTAATTCTGGCACTGGCGCTTGGGTTCAGAATAATGGAATATATAACACTGATGATGGAAATGCGGGTCCAGGATTTGTTTTTGATGGAGAACAAGCAGCTATGTTTAGTAATTATGATTTTATCCCCAATATAGAAGGCTCTATAACCACTCCTAGCTTCGATTTAAGCTCTCTGATAACTCCATATCTAACATTCCAATGGTGGAATAATGACGCCCCATTAGAACCTTCACTATTGAAGATTTCAACATCCATTGATGGAGTGATATTTGTTGAAATTGATGTGATAGAAGCAACTGGCAGTGGCGATAATTTTGTTGAATACCATAAAGTTTTAGATCCTGACGTGGTCAAAATTCAAATTACAGCTGTCAGTGATTTTGGTTTTAAAAACACCTATGTGGATGCTTTTATCATCGATGAAGCTCCTGATTGTATTAAACCAAATGACTTGAGTTTAGTATATACTGACGGAAACTCAGCCACTATCGATTGGACCAATGGTGGAATAGAGGAGTCTTGGTTTATTGAGTATGGTGAATCTGGATTTAACTTAGGAGAAGGAACAAGCTTAAGTACCGATTCTCATCCCTATGAAATAATGGATCTAGAAGCCAATACTAGCTATGATGTTTATGTTAAAGCCAATTGTGGTGAAAATGAGTCAGATTGGGAAGGCCCACTTTCATTTTCAACAGATTGTGATGTCATTATACCAATTGATTGGGAAGAAGGCTTCGAAAATGGAAATCTGGGATGCTTCTCTGTTCAGCAATCTAACGAAGAAGATACTTGGTACTATACCCCCGCAGCTGGATTCATTGAACCACATTCGGGCGAAGGACATGCTCGAATTGGGTATAATGTAAACCCTCAAGATGAGTATTTAATCTCTCCTGTATTTAATTTAGCATACACTGGGTTTCCACAATTAAGCTTCTGGTGGGCCCTTTCTTATAACTACTCTGTGGCTCCTAATGATAATTACGACTTGATTGTAGAAGTAACTACCAACGGGGGGCTTACTTGGACTCCAATTTGGGACGAAACCATGGTGGGCGAATTTGAAAATTGGGTTTATTATGAAGCTTTCATTGATATATCTGCCTATTCTGATGAAGATAGCTTTCAGTTTGCTTTTCATTATATAGGAGCTGATGGTGCTGCGGCTTATATTGATGATATTATTTTAACAACTGAAGTTGGGATAACGGAGAATAAGTCTTCTGATAATGTTCGGTTATTTCCAAATCCTGCCAATGACTTCGTGCAAATTTCTTCTGCTGAAAGCTTAAATAGAATTAATTTATATAACCTGATGGGACAGAAAATATACACACTAAATGTTTCAGACCAATCTCAGGTGCAATTAAATACGGCACTATTTGAAAATGGAATTTACATTTTAGAAATTGAATCTTCCACAAGTATTGAATCTAAAAGGCTGAGTATTCAACACTAAAAGATATAAATATCTTATCAAGAATATATACAGACAATTAAGTACCGATATACCCCTTTGAGTATTGGTACTTAATTTTTTTCGCCTATACAAATCTAGTTAACAAACATTCATTCAAGCTTTTAAACCTTTTCATATTTTTATTTTTCAATCAAAATAAAAGATATATTTGCCTACTTTTAACACTAACATATAAAAGCTATGAAGTTAAAAGTTCTTATTGTTTTCATCCTTATTTCTTCTTGAATGAGCCTTTCGGCGAAAATATTCAGTTGCACTAAGACCTTGGGAAGAACAGAAACCATCCGACCACAACTGTAGAAATGTTCAATCCAGACAAATATGGTAATACCTTCTTTATCGACATGGCCTACAACAGCGGTGGGGTAAAAAGATATTCACACGCAAAGAAAATGAAAAGGGAAATCGCAAAGTTAGCGAAGGGATAAAGCTGAACACAGATGAGACGGATTGAACAGATTCTCGCGGATAGCTTTGAATAAAACAAATGGAAAAATGCATGAGGGAATCAATAATTCGCCAGCTCGCCAGCTCTCTTTTCAAGCATGAATGAGGAAATGATTTAATGATAGAATAGTTTGAACTGCATTAATTTATAAACCCTCTCCAACTCTCCAACTCCCGTATAATGTAGTTTCACGCAAAGAAAATGTAAAGGGAAATCACAAAGTTCGCGAAGGGATAAAAATGAACACAGATGAGACGGATTGAACAGATTCTCACGGATTGCTTTGAATAAATCAAATGGAAAAATGCATGAGAGAATCAATAATTCGCCAGCTCGCCAGCTCTCTTTTCAAGCATGAATGAGGAAATGATTTAATGATAGAATAGTTTGAACTGCATTAATTTATAAACCCTCTCCAACTCTCCAACTCTCCAACTCTCCAACTCCCGTATAATGTAGTTTCACGCAAAGAAAATGTAAAGGGAAATCACAAAGTTCGCGAAGGGATAAAAATGAACACAGATGAGACGGATTGAACAGATTCTCACGGATTGCTTTGAATAAATCAAATGGAAAAATGCATGAGAGAATCAATAATTCGCCAGCTCGCCAGCTCTCTTTTCAAGCATGAATGAGGAAATGATTTAATGATAGAATAGTTTGAACTGCATTAATTTATAAACCCTCTCCAACTCTCCAACTCTCCAAGTCCCATATAATGTAGTTTCTCACAAAGTAAACGCAAAGGGAAATCGCAAAGCTCGCCAAGAAATATGAACACGGATAATACGGATTTAGGGGATTTACACTGATTATGAAACCCATTTCTAATGACTACAACCTTGAACTTTGAACCTTAAACCTTAAACCTTAAAACTTGAACCTTAGGCTTTAAACTATCAGTCCCTACCCCTCTTTTCGCCAAACTTTTAAAACAGACCAGCTAAGCCCCCAAGCTCCAATTCCAGAAACTATAGCCAAGATTACAGCTCCAAGGTAATACTGCAGTAAATCTTCTTTAACATCCTCAAAAGACAAATCGGAGGACAGCTCCGGAAATGTATTTCCACCAAGTAGAGCTGCTCCAGTTAGAAAACTAAAATAAATAATAAAAGGTATGATGGGTGGAACAGAAATATTAGCGGCAATAAGTACAATGGCTTTATTGAGTTTAAGCGGAATGGCAAGCGCGACAGCAATCAGCATTTGAAATCCCCAAACTGGAAAAATCCCCATAAAAATACCAAAGCCAATACTCTTAGCTATAGACTTATTGGAATCTTTAGTTTTTAAAACTTCCTCTAAAATAATTTTCTTTAATTCACCATTAAAAATACGACGGGTTAAATCACGGGGTTTAATCCATAATAAAGCAATCAGCACCAATAAACTATTGAGGAGACTAATCCTAAAAAAATCCCAGAACTTACGGAAATGCGTAATTCTATCATCAGGATATTTTACTTCGATTGGAACCCAAAGCATGGCCACTCCTTTCCAACTCAACCTGACTATGCTCTCTATCTCAAACTCGTAACGTGTGGTGATAAATCGCATCTTTTTAAAATGGGATAAGGGATATAAACGATAACCCGATTGGGTATCAGGGAGACTCTTTCCTGTTTCCAGTTTAAACCAAAAATTACTGAATTTATGTCCAAAGCTAGAACCACCAGGGACACCATCGGCGCTTTCCATATTTCTAGCTCCAATAATCATTGCGCCAGGCTCCTCCTCTACTTTATCGAGAAAAGCTTCCAAATCTTTTGCCAAATGCTGGCCATCAGAATCTATAGAGATGAGATAATCGTAGTCATTTTCTAAAGCCCAATCAATTCCTGTTTTTAAAGCGACTCCTTTGCCTTGGTTTTGCTCATGATGCAATACTTTAATCTGAGAATACTGCTCTAGAATCTGAGCTGTTTCATCACTACTGCCATCATTTACGACCAATACAGAATGGGTATAGGACAATACATCCTCCAAAACTCCTTTTAGCTTTGGAGCATTATTATAGCTGGGAATTAAAACCAAAGTCTTTAAGGTTTCAAAACGAGGTTGCAGCTGATATGGAGTTTCTATTGTTGCCATTCTAGTTTTCCAGTCATTTTGAAAAATACAATATCCTCTTTAATCATTTGGGCTTTAACTTTAAAAAGCCTCTCCTCCGTTTTACCCACATTAATTTCCCAATTCACCACATCTAAGTGTTCAGGGTTCAACATTTGTAAAAACTTAATTTGTCCAGCACTTTGAATTAAAAATTTCTTTTCTTCCGCTATTTCTAGTAATTCCTTTACCATTTGCATCATAGTCACGCCAGGCAGCACAGGGACATCGGGAAAATGGCCTTTAAAAATAGGATTGGTTTTAATGAGTTTGATTTCAGCTTTTAATACAAAATCCTGATAATCTATATTTTGAATAGTATATAATTGATCTTTAAGCATTATTCAATTTTTTTTAAACTGATGGCAATATCGGGATTCTTTTGTATAATAGAAATCATATCCTCTCCTACTTTTTCTGCCGTAGCCCATAGTTTATTTTTCCCTCTAAAGCGTTCTACTTTTTTTAAATCATCTTGCTCCAGAAAATATATAGAATGTATCTGAGGAGCGTAAACTAATAATTCCTGATCTGAAGAATAAGTCTGAACTTCTATATTAAAATCTTGAGGAAGAAGCATGAGTATATTGAGTGCCATGGAGTGTTTCACAAACTTGTAGTCCATGTGTTTCATGATGTGGTTCATCTGATAATCGCCATTCTTGCTAATGGTTAAATCCATCACTTTTAAGCCAAAATCGGTAATCATCACTGCACGAAAATTGGTATCCTGATTTTTGAGAATCAGTTGCCCACTTAACTTTTGACCAAAAGCATCAACTTTGCTTCTATAATGAATTTCATTACTGGACTGAAAACTCGCTAAGCCCTCTATTTTCAATTTGGTAGACTCACTTTGCTTGTCTAGCTTTTTCAACACACTAGGCTGACAGGAAATCAATAGCAGTAGTCCTAGCGCCCATACAATATGCATCAATCTTTTATTTGAAAACATCCTCAACAATTTCTTGGTTTAATTGTTTATTAAAAAAAGCAATTTTGGTATAATCACCTCCCGATTCCATCATAATCAACTGATTAACATCTAGTTTTTCTTTATCAAAGAATATTTCTATATGCTGTAGATAAGCACTTAAATCATCAGCTAAAGGAATAAACCTCACAATGATATTGTTTTCGTCCTCAAAATACTCTTTTTTATAATTAGCCTCTTCATCTAATAGTTTTCCTTGAATACTGCCTGCAATCAGGCCATTCATTTGCTCAAACATCTTATTGGCACTTAAGTCGGTAGAATATTCATCACCATCATCTTTCACGGTTAATAAACCATCGTTCATGATCATGATATAAGCATATGGCTTTTGGTATTCCCATCTGATTTTTTCTTTTTGCATAAACCAAAACTCACCTTCAGAAACAATAGGCGTTTCCAAAAAGCTTAAAACTTTCTCTTGCTTAAAACTGGAATGTAAAGTTTGAATTTCGGTGGTGTATTGATTGATTTTCTTCAACCAGGTTTCTGGCTCTTCTAATATTCTATATTGAGCCATCATGGTAAAAGGCATCAGAATAAATAAAGTAAATAGTAAAGATATATGTAAATGTTTTTTCATGTTTTCCATTTAAGATTCTCCAAAAATCGTTTGCAAAAGTAAGGAATACTTTTAGTCTTTCTTTTTGGGTTTTCTATAAATTAAAACTAATTGCTGATGATGCTCTTTTCCACCTTCCACTAAAAACTTGGCCTGTTCAAAAAACGGAGGTCCAAACTTTCTTAAAGCAGCATTGCTAAAAGCAAAAGGTTCGGCAGGGATTCCGAATTTCTTGGTATCCAATTCTTGGTTATTATTTAAATCTTGAATGATGGACATAGCGTATTCACCATCGGGAAGATTATTGAAACTGACCCTCAGCTCATGGGCTTTTACTTCCACAATCTTCCTATATTTCTCTTCTACTTCACCACCAGGAAACTTGGCAGAATCACTGGTTAAAGACAGGTATAGCTTACCTTCCAAAAGTTCGATATTCTTAATTTGAACCTGGAGGGTATTCTCATTTTGTGCTTGAAGCAATCCTTGAAATAAGATTAAAGCAAAACTTAGGATACATATTATATTTCTCATCATATCAGGCCATTACAGCTTATTTGGATTTAAATCAAAGTGCTCACTCAACCAAGGTAAGGCTTGCTGAAGTAATGCTATGGTACGTAATCTATTATCATGAAAAAGAAGGATTTCACCACCTTTAATCTTATTCTTTATGGATTTTAATATCACTTCGTTGGTGCGCCTACTCCCATCAAAACTTCTAAAGCTCCATGCTACAGATTTCATGCCAGATTTTTTAATCAAATTTGCTATTCTAGGATTTGTTATCCCAAAAGGTGGACGAAAAAACTGGGTCTTCTCACCAGCAATTTGCTCAATAAGTTTATTCGTTTTTTCTACTTCAGCTAACATTTTTTTTTCTGAGAAAATATCAAAAAGATGATGATGACTATAGGTATGGCAGCCAATAATATGGCCTCTT
Source organism: Lentimicrobium sp. S6 (assembly GCF_013166635.1). Classification (NCBI taxonomy): domain Bacteria; kingdom Pseudomonadati; phylum Bacteroidota; class Bacteroidia; order Bacteroidales; family Lentimicrobiaceae; genus Lentimicrobium; species Lentimicrobium sp. S6. The sequence goes on from NZ_JABKBZ010000014.1 coordinate 12,521, forward strand.
GATTTTATTTCTTCTAATAGCAAAGGTGCTTCCTCTGCCTGTTTTCCAATCACAAAGAAGATGGCTTTAGCTTGATATTGGTCTAATAAATCAAGAACCAATGGGGTATAAACTGGATGTGGTCCATCGTCAAAAGTTAATAGCACTTTACTTGTATCCTCTATTTTTTGAATGGATGGAAGAAAGAAATTCAAACGAATATTCACAACTCCCAAAACGATGATAAAAAGGTAGATGGCAATAGGGATAATGAGGCAATAATAGGATGTGAAACTTGCAGCTGCTAATGCTATCAGAATGGCAAAAACAATAAAAATTAGGATATTGATATTTCTATAGTTGAGCAATCTAGAATATAAGGAAGTAGATTTCTCAAATGGTGTTTCAATAAATCCATTGTTCTTTTTATTATTGCTCATATAACAATATTTTCTATACCTTGAGTGAATACACAGACAATACAGCACATATACATTTTAATTCCAGTTTTAATTATTTTTGTCCACTTATCATATTAAACAACATAGCCTACATTAAAGGTGAGTATTTATTTGCATTAGGCTTTCATGAATCTAACAAAACTTTCTGGTGTCAAGACAGCTATTTCACTTTTCTTAAAGTCTTTCACATTTCTAGTAATGATCGCTTCTATTACTCCACTTTCAACAGCTGAATAATTCTGTAATGCATCTTCAAAATCTTTGAATTCAGAATTTAAAGCACCTTCAATTACGGTTCTATTCATTTGTAAAACCTGAGTTATGCTCAACAATTGTTTTAATTTCTCTATTACCTTAAGGTGAGGGGCTGTTCGTCGCAATAAATAATACGTATTACTGATGATAACAGGTGTTACAAAACCTTCTATCTGTTTGCGTTCGCACATGCTCAAAATTATTGCCGAATTTTCAGAAAATGGTTTCCTATCAAAGAAAAAATCAAGGATTACATCTGTATCTATCAATATCTTTTTCATTACATGTATTTTTCTGACAAACCTTTAGATAATTCTTTTTTATAATCAAATGGTTCTGTTGACTTAAAACTTCCTCGCATAGAAGTAATTAATGGAGATAATTCTTCCTCTACTTTCAGTTCTTTAGTTATTGCTTTTAAATAGTTTTCTATGATATCAGATAAGCTACGACCTTTATCTTTAGCATAAGCCTTTGCCTTTTCAATAACAGATTGCTCTATTGTTAATGTTAATTTGGTGTTCATATTGATTGTTTTAAATACACACGTGCAAAGATAACATATTCTACACGTCCGTGCAAGTATTATATTATTAGCACGTATAAAAGAACCTTAATAATAGATTATATATCCCATACATCATCAAAAATATTTTAAAGACATGAATAGGTCAGCTATAAAGGACATAACTTAAAAAAGGGCAATAAAACTAATCATTTTGAATTATTTGGACAAAAGAATTAAACTATGTTCTTTTTCTAGGAACTGATTATAAATCAGTACATGTTTTATATCCTGAGGAATGGAACCCGAAACCAAAATACTTTCTGGAACCAGCTGCTTTTTTAAAATTTGGGAAGCCAACCAAAAAGCAAAAGCTGAAGAGGTATAATATTCTCCACATAAGTTCTTAAATTGAGCAACACAGCTGTTTTCAAAAACAGTTTTCTGCAGTTTTTCGTACTTGTTTTGCTCCGCTTCTACTCCATTAAAACCCATTAAAACTATACATTCAGATTTATCAACAGCATGTACTTTCAACAAATTCTCCACCTCAGATTCTATAACAGAATCCTCTGGTTTATATATGGTTTTTAATTCCTTTAACTCCGCATATGTTGTATCGGAGGCATTCTCCTCTAAAACAAAGAAACCAGAACCTTGTCCAGCCACGGCGCCATCCTCATTATCATAATGAGCCATGGTCATCAATAGCCTACTATGATTATCTGTCATCTCATCGAAACCACCAACCAAAGCATTTTCTATTTCTCCTCCACCAATCATTAATTGTGCATCGAGGAGGGCAGATTCGAAGCTAAAACCACGGTTCACATAAGTCATATTATAATTATGACATCCCAATCCGATGGCTATTCCTCCACCAAGGGTATTATGAGTAGATTGTATAAAAGAAGTTGGGGTGAGCAGGGTCTCTTTGTTTTCTGACATGGCCATGAGAAACTTTTCCGTATCTGCTGCACAGCCCAAACCAGTTCCAGTGAGGATGGCTTCCGGGTTTTCTAATCCGCTATCATTTAAAGCAATCTTAGCAGAAACTATTCCGTTTCTAATAATCTTACTCATTCTTCGCAATTCGCGAGGAGCAATATATTCCTTATAAGGAGGCTCAGCAATTTTAAAATAATCGCCATCAAGCGCTATTACCTCTTCCAAAAAAACTGCATTGTCTTTAGTTTCTTGAGGAGATATCAAGCCTATTCCATTTATATATATTGCCATACTTTATTTTCTTGATAATATGATACTTGAATTATTTCCTCCAAAACCAAAGGAATTAGAAAGCACATAATTCAAAGGCTTTTTTACTAATTCAGTTTGTGGAGAAAAGCTCAATTCTTCCATTTGATTGGAGAAATTAAGGTTTGGAAAAATGATTTGGTTTTGCAAAGCCAAAATCACAAAAACAGCCTCAACACTACCTGCTGCAGCAAGGGTATGACCGGTATAAGGCTTAGTAGAACTTACTGGAGGAATATGCTCACCAAATACTTTCATGATGGCTAATCCCTCTGATAAATCATTATTATTGGTAGCTGTTCCGTGAGCATTGATATAGTCTATTTGCTCAGGCTTGAGATTAGCCATTTTTAAAGCATTTGACATGGCCATAGCAGCACCATTTCCTTCGGGTGAACTTGCGGTTTGATGAAATGCATCATTAGCATTGGCATAACCTTCCACATAAGCATAAACTTTACTTTCAGGACTTAAATCGCTTTCGCGTTCTAACACTAAATAAGCAGCACCCTCTCCTAGATTTAATCCTGCTCTAGTTTGGTCAAAACTTCGACAATGCTCTTTATCTAAAATCATAAGAGAATTAAATCCATTCAAAGTAAAAAGAGAAAGAGCATCCACTCCACCAACCAAAACCTTATCGAGTTTTCCACTTCGAAGCATTCTTGAGCCCAACATCATGGAATTGGCAGAACTACTACAAGCAGTGCTTATGGTGGTCATAAAGTCTTTAATCCCTAAAAAATCTGCAATTCTTTCGGTGCTATCTCCAGCATCGTGAGTATCAATGAAAAAGCTTTCTCCTCCTCCATTCTGAAAATCGGCATAGTATTTTTCAGAAGTCCGCATTCCGGCTACTGTAGTAGCAGAAATAACACCTGCCCGCTTAGAATTCTCCTTTGAGGAATCTTTCCAAGCTTCTTGAGCCGCTATTAATGCCAAGAGTGTGGTTCTGGTAAATTCTCTACTATACTTTATTCCTAGAATCTCGGCTAACTCCTCGTCGGTCTTGTTGACTTCAGCCACTGGAAATTCCTTATGAATACTTTCCAATAGCTCCATCCTCTTAATTCCCGATTTTTGATGCAGAAGAGAATCTAGGTTCTCCTCCACATTTAAACCTAAAGAACTAATGATACCAATTCCTGTTATTGCAATGCGTTCAGCCATTTATAGCTTTTATTTTTGGTGAGCAGTAATGTATTCTGCCATTGTTTTAACTGAGGCAAATATGTCTTTTCCTTTTTTAGGATCTTCCACTTTTATACCATAGTTTTTTTCCAATAACACAATCAATTCCAAAGCATCGATAGAATCTAATCCTAAACCATCTCCAAATAAAGGCTCATTGATATCAATATCATCTGGCTCCATATCTTCTAAGTTTAAAGCCTCTATGATCTCTACTTTTAATTCTTGTATTAACTTATCCATTATTATATGTTTTTCTTATTTTCTTTATTGTGTTGCCAAAGCTTTTGATTTCTGATACAATTCTTCAATCAATTTGGCATCTATATGCTCAGCATCCTCCTTTTTTGTAAAAAAGACAAATGCTTCATAATCGTCTTCATCAGCATCTACAAAACCACCAATGAGCATATCAGCTTTATCTGCAGTATACATGCTTTTTATATATTGACACACAAATTTGGCATCAAATTCATTATTCACAAAAACAGCATTCTCCCCTTTAAAACCATGGCGAATACAGATTTCACCTGTCATCACATTGGGGAGGGTATAAACGAAATTGGCTGGACTGGGAAAATAGTTTTCCTTATCGTTAATAGTAATTTGATGTTTCATATCCACCAAATAGGTAGACACCTTATTTTCAAGCACAATGCCATTACGTTCTGCACTTTCTGAACACTTTTTATCTTTTAAAAGAACTTCTGCGGCTAAAAAGCCAAGCTTGCTCAAAGGATCCATTTTAAAATACTTTGAATATTTGATATCAGCATACTTATAGACTTCTTTCAAATACTTCACAAAAATAGAGTTTTCACCCTTTAAAACAAGTTGCCCATTCACAAAAAGGCAAGACTTCGCAATATATACATGTTTTATTTCTTGCATAGCTTAAACTTTTTCTGATTTACTAATGATTACAGCAGCATTACAGCCCCCAAATCCGCTAGCCGTCTTGAGGATGTTTTTCATGGAATAATCTTTTGTTTCTTGTGAAATATGCAGTGGCATTGAAACACCGTGCTTTTCGAAACCTAGTGATTTGAGTATTTTTTGGTCGATGAGGTTATGAATAGCAACGATAGACTCTATGACACCTGCAGCTCCAATAGTATGCCCAAAGTAGGCCTTTAAAGAATTAACAGGCTTTTCTTGTAGTCCAGCTAAATTCAAAGCTTTGCTTTCCATTTCATCATTATATGGAGTAGCTGTTCCATGAGCTGACACATGATCGATATCATCACTGGTCACTCCAGCTTCTTTCATAGCAGAGCTGATGGCAAAAAATTGTCCATCACCAGTACGAGAAGGACCAGAAATATGGTTGGCATCATTGCTTGAACCTCCTCCCAATACTTCTAAAATGTCTTTATTATTCTTTAAATATTTCTCATTTGAAGAAAGGAAAATACACCCTGCGGCTTCTCCGAGGTTCAGACCATCACGACCTTCATCAAATGGTTTGCAAACATTAGCGCTTAGCGATTGAAAAGACATAAAACCACTCACCACAAATTCGGTGAGCATATCAGCACCCACAATAATTACATTTTCGTAAACACCTTGCTTAATGAATTTTGAAGCAATATGTAAGGCCTCCACTCCACTGATACAAGCATTAGACAATACTCTTGCTTTGTTCTCGAATCCCCAGAATTGGGCAATGACCTCAGCGGCTTTGTATAGCATACTTCTTTCCTTTCCCCATTTCTCCATCAATTCCTCTTGCAAAAGATCAATATTCCCTTTGGTTGTAGAAAGGATAAATAAGGTGTTTTTATCTGTGGGAAAGGCTTGCTCACGATACACTCCTGACATGGAGATGATGGCCATTTTTTCGAATCTGGTGAACTCAAACTCTTGGGGCAACTTACTCATCATCAATAAAGAACTAAAACACCTGTTTAATTGCTTATCATCGAGCCTAGCTCCCATAAAAGGTTCAGGATAAAGTTGAATATCCTCAATTCTCTGAACGCCACTTTTTCCAGCATATAACGCCTTCATGTTTTCCTCAGTACCAAATCCCAAAGAACTAATCATGGAGTCTCCTACTATATATGTTTTCTTGTTCATACTGTCTTTTTATTGCAGTTAACTGTTGGCCATTTGCTGTTGGCATATCTCTGCTAACATTAACTGTTCACAATTCTCTTTTCGCTATTCACTATTACCTGTTAACTATCTTCTATCAATCCCCACTTCTTCTTCCATTCTATACCAAATGCAGGATGATTCAATGACAGTTCCAGATTTTTAATATCTAGAAAAACCTGAATAGTTTTGGCTTTAGCCACCTGTACTCCATCCGATTTTCTATATAATCTATACTTAAACATCAATTTAGCAGCTGCCGTATTTACATATTCTGCTTCGGCAATAACCGTATCACCATATCTCAATTGTTGTTTATAATCGATATCTACTTTTACTATTGGGCTAACAAATCCATGCTTCTCCACATCGAGATATCCCATTTCATATTTAGCTCCAAAAGCCTCTCGGGCCTCCTCCAAATACTTCACATAATGCCCATGCCAAACAATGCGTAAACTATCCACTTCGTTGAAGCGAACTTTTATTTCTGTTTGGGCTTTTAATATCACTGACATGTGCTTATTTTTTAATTTTCTTCAAGTCTTTATAAACTTGTTCTTCTCTATCTGCGATGACTAATAATATATCTGCTGCTTGATTATAAGCATCCTCCACTTGGCTTCTGTCTTTTACTATTCTTGAAGTAGCTACCGCGAAAGAGCGCCATAAATCGCCAATCTGAGTCATTTCTTCAGCCGTGTCATTGAGCCAATCTAACTCTAAAATCTCGGCAGCTTCTTGTAGAAAAGCAGCATACATAAAACGGAAACCAGCACCCCCAGTCCCAATTTCCTCCTGAGCTCTCACTATCTGACCTAAAAACTGAGAAGCTTTTCTCTTTCCTAATTTGGTAGGATAGTTCCTCACTTTTTTGGCCATGAAACGAATCCCTTTCACACCAAACATGGGAACAGGAATCCCCAACATATCTTTTGCTGTATGATGAATTCCTTTGATGATGGCTTTTTTAAAGTCAGGATTGGTAGGGATTTTATCAGCCCAATACATGTGTCCTTTGGGAGCAAATAAACCTTTGGCAAACCTTACTTTTTTCAGTTCTGCTTCCGTAAGGCTGGCATAGTCATCCATTACCGGATCGCTTATTTTATAATTCCCATTTTCTTTGCCAAAAACCACTAGGTTATGGGCATTGAAATGAAAACGATAAGGTGCAGGAAAATAGGATAAATGATAAACACCCACCAACATTCCCACAGGAATATCTTTTTGGAGGAGGCCATCTAAGGCAGCCATCCCCTTATCAGGACTTCTAAATTTCTTTCGTTTCACCGAGAAACCCAGTCTACGAGCCGCTCTGCGGAAAATCACACCTGGCAAAGGTCGAAAGGAGGTCACTGGAATATTATTCACCTTCACAAAAGGCATGTGTGAGAAAAACAATCCGGAGCCAATCCCGAAAATCATGGGTTCGCTCAATTTTATTCCATAGAAATGGAGCAAGTTTGAGGCAACGCCATTTTCGCAATGTGCTGATTGTTCGTGCTTAAAATCGATGGCCATTAAAGTAGTTCTTTCTTTTTTAGTGTTTCAATGCTGATTTCAAAGGCATCAGCATATTTTTCTAGTTTCTTATCATTGAGTTTAATGAAGTTCTTCATTTTAAGATGACGCTTTACCGTCCAGCGGAAAAAGCCAGTATAACCTGACAATACACTCAAATCCATGAGTTGTTTTTCCATATAATAGGCAATAGGACTCAATTCATTGGCTTCTACTTGTTCTCTAATCTCCTCCACCCTCTCGTGAACCGCATCCCATGCTTGCTGCATGATTACATTTTTCGGTTCCCAACCAACACTGCCTACTTTTATATATTTACCCTCCTCATCTACTGCATAACAAGGCTCAGTAAACTTACCTTCTAGCATATTGGCATCATCTTGAGGCACTTCTTGCTTCTTCATGATTCTGAAATTTGAGGGTTAAGAAAAATCTTTAATTCGCAGCTGGCCATGATTTCCGAGTCACAGAACACTTGCGCTTCAACAATGCTTGCATTAAGCACTTCATGTTTGATATTGATTTCTGTTTGAAGAATTTTTCCAACTGGGGGAAGTTGATGAACTTTCAAAGCTTTTACGGCACCTATAAAACCCAAAGGAGGCACTTCACCTTTTTCGGTCACTTCGTATCCCTTGCTTAAAGCAGCTGTTTGAGCCATATTCTCCAACAAACCGGCTTCAGTAAATACACCATTATCAACAAATACATTATCGGATAGAATTTCAAAGCCACTCACCGATTTGCGGTCTTCATGACTAATCAATCGGTCGACCATCATCATGGGCTCCCTTTGTGGAATGTATTTCTTAATATTTTCCAATCCAGAGACCATTATTCTACCACTATTTTTGCAGCCTTTTTTCCAAACTTATTGCATTTGGCTACCAATTTAATTTCATCACCTGCTTTAATACCATCCAATTTGAAATCGGCTTCTTCATTTAGAATTTCTGCTTGCTTTTCGAAAGTAGTGACTTTAACTTCTTCACCATTCACATAAATTGTGACATCAGAAATATAATGAGAATTCACATCTTTTACTTTGTGAATCATATCCGCAGTTAAAGTACTAGAGGCTTTGTTAAAAGTTAAGATTATCTTTTTAGGAGCATGGGCCATTATAGTCATACTTATCATTAAAATGGCAATGATTGAGAATAATATTTGCTTTTTCATCTTTTTGTTTTTTAATTAATCATTAATTAAATACTGAGTCAAATAACTTAGTTGACGATATTTTCAACAAAGTCGTAACGAATATTCAAAACCACATGGCTTTTTACACCACAGTTAGTAGCGCATAAGCATAAGAAAAACGAGCCGATTCAGGCACCATTAGTAATAGCTTATCTCCTTTTTTCAGTTTATTGGTATTGAACAATTCTTCCATCATCAGGTAAACACTGGCAGCACCCACATTTCCCACTCTGGTGAGATTGGTAAACCATTTTTCCTGAGGAATGACTATATCGTTATTGGTTAAGTCTTCGATGATATGTGCACGGAAAAACTCAGAAGAAAGATGAGGAAGGAAATAATCCACATCATCAACTCCAAAATCTCGTTTGTCCATGACTTCTCGTAAAAACTCACCTCCTTTTTTGATGATATTCTTACCCAAAAGCTTCACATCCTGTCGCAAGGAGAAAAGGCTTTTAGTCATTATCTCCTCAGCATCATAATCACGCCAAGGCTTTATGCTGCCATCCTTTAATTTATCACAAGCAGCATACATACAGGTTTCCAGCTCATTGGAGAAAGATCGAAATTCTATCCACTCAATCTTTAAAGAATGTCCTTCTTTATTGGGTTTATTTTCTAGTAAAGCAGCAGCAGCACCATCTGATAGCATCCATCTCAAAAAGTCTTTTTCAAAACCTATGATGGGTTGTTTCTCTAAGTCTTTCCAGTTTTCGCTTTCTAACTTGAAGTTTTTGGCATGCATCCAAGTAGACTGTTTCTCGGAACCAAAGCTTACGGCATTCTTTGTATTGCCAGACATCACACTGAGGTAAGCATACTTTAAAGCTTGCATACCGGCATTACAGCTTCCTCCAGCCGACAATATCTCTGTTGAATTAATAGTATCAGGTCCTAATTCTCCTTGTACCATAGAGACATGAGAGGGTAAAAGCTGGTCAGGCGATGATGAACCTCCTGCCAATAATTCCATGTCTTTCAGACAAAAGTTGGAGCTCTCTAAATTACGAATGGCTTCGGCACAAAGTTGCGCATTGCTATGGGTACTATTACCATTTTTATCCAAAGCATAATAACGAGTTTTAATCTTATTATAGCGAAGGATGATTCTCTTAGATTTGGATGGTTTTCCATCAATAAGCCCTAGATAATCTTCCATTTCCTCATTAGGAACTGGTTGATTGGGTAAAAATTTTGATAATGCAGTTATATAAACGTGATTCACTTGCGTATTCTTTAGTTTTGGAACCTGCAAATATATTAAATCCTCGCAATTTATCAGCTTTTCAAGATTAGGAATCATGCTATTCAAAATCAGACTAAAAAGAAGAATACTGATTATTAATTGATGAGAAAACTACTAACGAAACACTTAGGTTAACCAAAAAGGGATTTCAAAATTTTTTAATACTTTTACTTCTTCATATCAAACTAGCTAGCATAGTATAAAACCCAATTATAAACGTTAAAACATGTTCCTCAAACTAAAATCTTTTTTTCTCTTTTTCCTTCTAGTAATGGAATTACACAGCTTTGCACAAGATTTTTGGGAACAATTGTATTTTCCAGACACAGTTTCAATTAAATGTATTAGTACCAACAATCAAGGTCATATTTTTATTGGAACTGGTGCTACTACAGAAATAGGAGCATTATACCGGTCTATTGACAATGCCCAAACTTGGGAAACTATGTTTAATAATGGATCATTAAGTATATCCTGTATTGATATTAATGAAAATGGTAAAATATTTCTAGGAAAAAATGGCCCCGAAAGTATTGTGATGTCAGAAGATAATGGTCAGACATGGGAAGTTGCAGACCTACCGGATGTGAGTTTCGGTAATGTAATGAAAATATTCTGCATAGGAAACGATACCATTTATGTTAGTCTTTGGGGAGGAAATGGTTCATTAATCACATTCTCATTTGATGGTGGCAATTCTTGGGAACATACTTATATTAATAGTGAGAGTAATGCCTATGCTTCTGATATAGATATGACGAGTTCTGGAGAACTATATGTGAGTACAATAGGAATGAATAATAATACTGGCGGAGTATACAAATCTATTGATGGTGGATATTCATGGGATTTTACAGGTCTTTTTAATCACCAAGTATACTGTTTAGAAATCAACCCTTTAAATGAAGTATTTACTGGAGATTGGGATAGTTTTTATCCTGAGCCAAATGGAATCTATGCACTTCTTGAAGGCCAAACAGAATTTGAAAAAGTTGCTAATGGCTATCATATAACAGATATCGCTATAAGTGAAGAAAATGAAATATTTGTAACAAGTAATGGGAGTATATATCGTTCTAATGATAATGGAGAAACATTCGAAAACATCCAAGATGAAAACTCACAATATATTAAGAAGTTATATATCGATCAGAATAACCTACTCTATGGTATAAAGCAAGATAAATTGATTAGAAGTATAGATCCATTAATTACAAATATCAATACAATTGCAAAAGATAATATTTGTATTTATCCAAATCCAAGCAGAGACTATATAAGTTTTGAAGGCCCTACTGCTATTGATGTTCCATACCTTATTGAAATAACGAATATTCAAGGAGAATGTGTATATTCTAAGTTAATACAAGTAGAAAACTCATACATAAATATAAAAGACTTACAGCATGGAGTTTATGTATTTGAGATAAAAAACTCTGATGACTTTTATCAATCAAAGTTTATTAAGCAATAGCAAACAATGTTAAAATCTTAAGAAACCACTGATTGATAGTATTTTATATTCCTCCTAATCCTCAAAAAGAACAAAGGATAAGTGATATAAAATACAACTGTTGCGATTGGTGCCATGAGGAAAATCATCAAGAGAAGATAGTTTTTGAATAGTTTTAATCTACCTACTCTAGCTGGATTACCTGGACCTCCTTTTTTTAGCACAAATTTGGTCCAAATTTTAAAAATCCTTTTGGCTTTGTGCTCCATGCTCATTAAATGAGGTAACACCTGAACTCCATTATTAGCAATATACTCTTCTTGCAGCTCATTTAACTGATCTGACTCCCACTTCTCTTTTAGAATTTCCCCATAGATATTACTGTTCTGAATATCTTGGTCGGAGACTCCTGGTTTTGGTAGCCATCCCCATTTTCTATCTTTTCGTCCAGTAAAAGCCCAATGCATAATAGTGATGACACTGGTTAGGTTATTTACTTTATCGAATAAAACTAAATGACCAATATAGTTTCCTTTGGCTTCTGAAATATAATTTCGAATACTTCTTTGTGCCATAAACCACATATTACGACAAGCATTGATAGTAATAATGGGTGTATCTTTTGCTAAATCTTTAAAATCTTGAGATTGAAGGAAAGCGGTAGTGGGTATTGATGGAGATAAGAACCAAGTTTGAAAACCTAATATAATTAAGTCATATTTCTGCTTGAGCTGAGGAGGGTAAGGTTTTAAATCGCAGCCTACCTCGGTAACAGATTCTGGAAATGAATCGAAAAACTGTTCGCTGGTCCATGGGAAAGGATAGTCGTTGAGGGGTTGAATTTGGTGGAAAAAGAACTCATAGTTTTCATCAGAATCAAAGGGACTTAAAAAACGGTCGATAATTTCTCTTACTTGCCCCGACTGACTATAATAAGCCACTAAAACCTTCTTTTTTTCCATGCTGCTAATTTAAGTTTTTTTCCTCCTCCCAAAACTCGAAAAAATTAAACCATTGATGGGGATATTTTTCAATCATGGTTTCGAGCTGTTTGATATAATCCTCCAAAATAGCAGCACTCACTACTTTTCTATCTTTTATACTTTTTATTTTGGGATAGGTTTTTCCTTCAGTAGCATAAAAATGATAATGCTTAGCGGTTTCTTTAAATGCAAAGGCAAAGCTCACTGGCTTATTAAATCGCGCTGCCAAATAAAAGGGACCATATGGAAAATGAGCATCTCTACCCATGAGTTTTGAAGGAATAAAAGGTGCTCCTTCTACAAATCTATCCCCATGAATCACAATCATTTCATTTCTGTCCAAAGCATTTTTTATGGCTAGAATATGGCTTAAATCATCTTTTAGAGGGATGATATTCATGGTCTTTTCCGATTGGGCATCATCTAAAATGGCTTTAATATTATCACGCTCATTCTCGAGCATTAGGATATTTACTTTGGTATCGAGACGCTTTAATAATTCTCCGGCCACTTCCCAATTTCCCATGTGGGCACCAATCATAAAACCACCTTCGCTCATATTTCGCAAATGCTCTTCTCCATCAAAATCGAAGGTAAACTGCTGACCATGGCCAGAAAGGGCTGCTACTTTGTCTATCAATACTTGACCGAAACGAAAGTTGTTTTTATAACGGCTAAAAAATGCCTTGAACTTAGATTGTTTAAGTATATTTTGAAAATAGAAACGTTGTGGTTTCTTATTGCCAAAGAAGACAAAATAAAAACCCACAAAATATAATAAGAAATAGGCAGAACGAATGCCCGCATATTTAATAAGGTAAATAAAAATCTGATAACCGAGGGGTGTTCCTCTTGATTGGCCTTTCCAGGAAGGCATAACTTAAGAGTTTATTCGAAGATGGATGAAATCGTAAAACTGGTCTAAAGTCTTTACTCCTACCATATCTTCTCCTTTAATTACAAGTCCGAAAACATTCTCAACTACTACTACTATATCTACAAAGTCAAGGCTATCAATACCCATCTCTTTCCAAGTAGCTTCAGGAAGAAGGTCTTCTTCCTCTATCTCAAATTCATCAATTAAAAACTCGTTAACTTTAGAAATAATAACATTCTTTTCCATTAATCTCTCCATTTTTTGGGCATACAAAATTAAAAGAAAAATTAGAATTTAATAGCAGCAATTAATTATTTAGCAAATTTTTCAATAATTAGTGAAGAATTGGTTCCTCCAAAGCCAAAAGAGTTGGATAAAATCCTTTTAAAACTGGCCTCTTTGGTCTGTTGAACAATATTTAATTTAGCGGAATGTTCATCTGGATTTTCAAAGTTGATATTTGGAGCCATAAAATCGTTTTGAAGCATGAGAATGGAATAAATAGCCTCACTAGCGCCGCCCATCCACATTTCGTGACCTGTCATGGATTTGGTAGAAGAAACAGGAATTTTCCCTCCAAAAGTTTTGAAAAGTGCTTGAGCTTCATTGGCGTCACCTACCGGAGTAGATGTGGCATGTGCATTCACATAATCAATATCAGAAGCCATTAAACCACTTTGCTTTAATGCCATATTTATTGAACGACCTGGCCCATCCACATTAGGTTGAGAAATATGACTTCCATCGCTAGAAAAACCATATCCTTTGATTTCAGCTAAAATAGTAGCTCCTCTTTTTTGAGCTGACTCTAAAGTCTCCACAATTAATGTGGATCCTCCTCCACTGGGCACCAAACCATCTCTATCTCTGTCAAATGGTCTAGAAGCTTTAGTGGGATCACTATTACGCATAGAAAATGCACCCAAACCATCGAAACTTCCCATGGCATATAAGTTTAATTCTTGTGCACCACCACAAACTATGGCTTCTTGTAAACCTTGCTTGATGAGCAGATAAGCCATTCCGATAGCATGAGAACTACTGGCACAAGCTCCACTGATGGTTGTATTTATTCCTCTCAATTTGTAAATCACAGAAAGATTCATGGAAATGGTAGAATTCATAGATTGAAAAATAGAACCTGAACCAATTCGTGTCGTATCTTTTTTGGCTCTTAGTGCATCGATACTTTCCACAACAGCTTTGCTTGAGCTATCGTTTCCATAAAGAATTCCAACTTCATTTTTCTCCAGATAATCATTGTCAATTTTCGCCATTTGCATCGCTTCTTCCGTAGCCATAAAAGCATAGGCTCCTTGTTCGGCTAATCCTATCCTCATTCTGCGATCTATTTTCCCTTTGAGTGTAGGCTCCGGCACATGACCTGCTAAACCACTTTGATAGCCAAAATCGATACGTTCCTGCTCGAAGCCAATGCCTGATTTACCTTGGTATAATGATTCTTTTACCTCGTCCACATTCAGACCGATGGTACTATAAATTCCTAATCCTGTAATTACTACACGTTGAGCCATAATAAGATTATTTTATGTATACAAACCTCCATTAATTGATATCACCTGTCCTGTAATATAGGAAGAATTTTCTGATGCCAAGAAGGATACCAAATCAGCAACCTCCTCAGGTTTTCCGAAACGATTCATAGGAATCAATTTCTTATGTTCTTTTTCATCAATATCTGCAGTCATATCACTTTTAATAAAGCCCGGAGCGACTGCATTTACGGTTACTTTTTTCCTAGCTACTTCTTGTGCCAATGCTTTGGTAGCTGAGATCACACCTCCTTTAGTAGCTGAATAATTAGTCTGTCCCGGCAAGCCTTTCAAACCACTTAAAGAAACCATATTGATGATTCTCCCCGATTTTTTGAGGAGCATGTTTTTGATTAGGGGACGAGTGACATAGAAGAAACTATTCAAATTGGTATTTAAAACATCGCTCCATTCTTCATCTTTCATAAAGACCAAAAGGGCATCTTTTCTAATTCCGCTATTATTCACCAAAACTTGAATATAAGCTTCTGGGTTTTTCTCTTGCCATGAATCTAAAGCAGATTGAACGGCTTCTAAATCAGAAACATCAAAAGGAAGTAACTCTGCAGAACCACCAGCTTCAATTATCTGATTTAATGTGATTTCAGCTTCGGTATGATTAGAACGATAATTGATGATGATATGAAATCCATCACTGGCTAATTTGATGGCGATGGCTTTGCCAATTCCTCTGGAACCTCCAGTAACGAGGGCGTAGTTTTTTTCCATATATTAAATAGCTATGTGATGATTATATATGAAGTCTCTCATCTTTTGAATATCAGTATATCCGATTCCATCTTGCTCAAACCTTGGAACCACTTTTCTTAATTCTTGGAAAGTGCTTTTGGTTTTAGAAGAAAGCTTGTCTTCATATTCCAAGTAGTCAACGGCTTGAATAATAGCAATCATGTGAACCGACATCACCTCAAAACTGTTTTTGATGACTTTTTCTGCTATTAACGCTGAATTGGCTCCCATACTCACCACATCTTGATTGTCGTTATTATTAGGGATACTATGTACATACATGGAATTACTCAACATCTGATTTTCAGCAACGGTGCTGGTGGCAGTAAACTGCATACCTTGAACTCCCATATTCAAACCTAAAACACCCAAATTCACAAATGGAGGAAGTTTTTCGTTGATTTTATCGTTCAATAAAAAATTCAACTGACGCTCCATGAGCATGGACAATTTGGTGGTGGCCATTTTAAGCTTATCCATTTCGAATGAAACGTAATCGCCGTGGAAGTTCCCACCATGAAATACATTTTGAGCTTCAGCGTCGATAATTGGATTATCATTTACTGAATTTATTTCACCGATTAAAATTTCTTCACTCTTCTCAATAGTCTCAAGAACAGGCCCTAAAATCTGAGGAACACAACGCAAAGAATAATATTCTTGAACTTTCTCAGAAAATACTTTTTCACTATTCGTTCCATTGAAAAGCTTTTCTTCACGCTTCTGGAGGAGCTTGCTATCAGAAAGAAGCTCACGCATATGAGCAGCAGTCTCATTCTGTCCCTTATGCTTTTTCACGCCATTTAAAGCAGAGGAAATATGATCATCATAGCTTTCTACAATTTGGTTCAGCATGGCACTGGAATAGATTCCCCAGCCATAAAGATTTCGTGCATTGATGAGGTTAACAAGACCAATCCCTGTCATGGTGCTTGTTCCATTAATCAAAGCCAATCCTTCACGAATATGAATTCCTATCGGTGTTAAGTTTTCCTTGGCAAAAATATCAGCCATGGGCTGACGCTTTCCTTTATAGATAGCTTCACCTTCGCCAATCAAGCCCAAGGCAATATGAGCCAACTGAACCAAATCACCACTAGCTCCTACTCCACCATGTTCTGGTATGATCGGGTAAATCTCCAAGTTGAGGAAACGAGCCAATTGCTCCACCACCTCCACATGAATCCCACTATATCCTAATAAAAGAGTATTCATTCGAGCTAGAATAGCCGCTCTAATATATATTTCGTCAATGATATGGCCACTTCCAGCAGCATGACTTCTAATTAAGTTATATTGTAACTGCTTTAAATCAGCATCGTCAATACGATATTGAGCCATTGGGCCAAAACCAGTATTAATACCATATATGATTTTTTCAGCAGTAAAATCTTTTAGAAATTTGAAGCTTTTCTCAACTCGTTCAATAGCTTCGGGAGCAATCTCCACTTTAGCTTTATGTAAAACAACTTGTTCAAAGGCTTTTAAATCTAATGCGTCTTTACCTATTAATATGTTCATTATAATTTTTCTATAAGCTTGCAAATTTAGAAATAATATTGAAAGCTCAGGCGTATATCATATAGCCATATTGTAATTATTATATAGATGACCATCAATCAATTTATTGCAGTAATAATCTAGAAACTAGTGAGCTTGATTTTAGGTGTCCCAGCTTAATATTTGTTTAAATATTTTTTATTATGCCCTTTTTCGAAAAAGGGCAGCAAAAACAGCCGCTGTATCAGCAAGTCTACTCCACAAATGAATTTTCGGAAAAACAATAAACTCCTCCTTATAGTGACATCCTACAGAGTGTCACTAACGAGCGTCAAACAGTATTGTTTATTATTCCTTCAATCCATTTACTCCGTTTAACGACTTCCTGATAAGGCGGAGTAGACTTCCTGTGGAAGTCTTTATAAACTTTGCGGGGGTAAAACCATTTATACATACCATTATTTTCTATTTGAAGCTCTACAGTTCTATTATTTCTAGATTCTTGATTCGAAGACTGCGGGAAGGCCTGTCCAAACAGGGAGGCCAGCTGAGTGGTGAATGTAAAAATGATAGATTTTTCGCTAAGGCGTTTACGTTTTAAAATGATGACAACAGAATTTGCAATGTAAAAGAATCTATATCGAGATTTTGAATACCATTAGAATCCTACATTGTCATTATTTTTCTACTTAGCGCTAAAAAATCATCATTTTTATAGAGGAGGTAGGGCATTTGTTTGGACAAGATTTTGGTACTTTTAGCTTAAAAGTACAATCAAAAAGAAAAATATTAAGACAAAAGAATGATGTATGCTATATTGATTTTGGTTTCGTATTTGACAAAGAAATTGAATATAAATCTTATCCCATCAGAGTTACTCCTCTTGTTTTCATCAATAGGACTCATTAAAAATTATGGACTGTATACTCTCCATAGTTATATGGGAACTCATTAATACAAAAATAATTAAACTTAGTCCGGTACAGATCATAATAATAGCTATGGCTTTCAATGAGATAAAAGTCACCAATCCTAATGATAAACCTACAGAAAAGCAAGTTTTAATAATTACTGATGAGCAAAAACATTTGACAAAAATATTTCGTTTTTGGTAAGGGTTTCCCAGTGCGAAAAACAGGAGCGGTCCAGCTAAGCTACCTAGAAAAGGTCATTTCCAAAACAATATCAGTTTCCCCTGGTTCTAATATCATTTCAGTTTCTGTAAGCTTTTTAATTGTGGTGCGGGCTGTTTTGTCATTCCAATCGGGAACTGTGATATCCAATGCGGTTTGGTTTTCGGCCCAAGCCCAACTGGTGGTTTTGTAAAGCTCACCATTTTCTATTTTACGCCACTCTATGCTACCATCGGTTTTAAATTTCCAAACATATTGCCAAGTGAGATAGGCATAGCCATGGCCATTTAAATAATAGGTATCAACATTCCATGTTTGGCATAATAATTCTTCTTTTGTAGGAGGTGTTGGCTCTTCTTCCTCCTCTTTTTTACAGGCTGAAAATAGCACTGCAAAAATGAATAATGTTAAAATTGATTTTTTCATCTGTTTATAATTTATTTTCATTTGTCAGATGGAACTCTCGATGAATTTTAATCATTCTCGTGTGTATAGTTAGAATGCTAAAATTCATGTTCGTTTCATTTGTTTTGTTTTTGAATAAATGAAGTCAGGGTGCGAATATTTCACATAATACAATTCATTCGCGCCCTGACAATTTATTGTTTATTTCGCTTTTATATGCTCTACCAACTCATATTCTTGTCCATCTCTAAAAACTATTTTTACCAAGCCCATGCCTTTTTTTACATAGGTTTCAGCTACTTCTTCTTGCTGTGGTTTACAGGTATAATGATAAACATCTTTAATCAAGTTCCCATTAATGTTTATGCTGTCTAATTTTATGGCATACCTCAAATCGAAATAACTCTCCGAGTCATGATGACTACCATCTATACTTGCAAAAGGATGTATGACCACATAAAGAGTTTCATTTATTCTATTAATAAAAAAATTGCTCTTAAACACTTCTTGATTATTAATAGAATACCGTGAACGGATTCCCATTCCAGCATTACAATATTTATTACACTCATCACCATTAGATGGGGTATAAAGATTTGAACCATTCTCATAGCCCCTTAAAATTGAATTCAAAATTGTATCAGATATATTATCTTTGAAAATCAAGGAGTCATATTCATTATACGGGAACCAGGATGACTCATCAGATGTTAAATTAGGACAACCTGGCTCTTTACAGTCATTACAGGAACTGATTATTAAAATCAATAGAATTATTGGGAGATAAAAAAACGCTTTTTTCATATCATATTTTTTAGTGTTTTACAATAAATTTTTCTCTAAATGCTATGCCTTTTTTATTAAATATTTCGATATAATAAAAACCATTTGATAGGTCATTAACATTAATTCCTTTATTTTGGTATAGTTTACCTTCAAATAAATATTGACCTTGTTGATTGAAGATTTTATAAATCATTTGATCTGTGTCAATATCACAAGCAATTTTTATTTCAGTTTTAGCAGGGTTGGGATATAATACAATATTTGAATTATTATGTATTTCAATGGCTGCAGTTTTATTGTCAGAATCAAGTTTTGATTGATACATAACACCCAAATCATTGTTAATTGGTTTAATATAATTATTATCCCTAAAAGAAGATTTACTATTAGAGATTTCAAAACAATTATACTCTTCTATTTTTGCACTGAAAGATGAGCCTTGGTATACATGAAACCCAGGTGTGAGCTTAATTTTATGACCAGCAATAAGATTTAAACTACCAGTTTCATTTGAAGCACTTCCGATACTTCCATTATAATTCATAGTTTCAAAAGTCCTTAAGTTTGCTGGATTTTGAATAGTACCAAAATCTGTTCCATTATTTTCAAAAGGGTATGATTGTTCAACATTAGAATAAACCATATTCCGAAAATAAGCATAACCATTATGTTCACCAAGATGCCACATTTGGTACCTTCTATAAAGTAAATACATCATCATATAATCAATCCCATTATAAATACCATGACTATCATTTATTCCTGATTTAAATTCTTCTGGACCATTTTGAAACCTATTTCCTGCTCGCCATCCTGGAGGTGCCATATTTGGAAGTAAACAATCATCACAACCATCAAAATCAAAAGGAATATTTTGCTCAATTCCATTTCCCTTCCAACTATAGTTATAAGGCCCACATAATGGAGCGGAAGCTAATATACTCTCTATTCTTTCAATATAATCATGTTCTTGTATTTTACGGTAATTGTCTTCCCATTCGGTTATGTGCAAAGCTGACCAGAGTAATCCATAAAACAGCTCATGATCTGTACGAACATCTTCTTTAGTTTTTTTCAAAAGTCTATAAATTACACCAGGTGTTCTTCTAAGTTGAATAGGACCTAATGAATGATCCCAAGAATCACCAACAACAGCTAAATTAGCTAAAATAATTCTAGAATAATAAGGGCCAATCCAAAATGAAAAATCTTGTAAAACAGCAATGAATTCCCAAATACTAGCTCCATTTCCAGTTTGTTGATTAAATGTTTCACCTGTAATTTCCTCCACAGCCTTTTTAACACCATATCTTATAAATCTAGCATTCCAAGCCTCTCTACCAACTTTATCTCCATGAGGATTTTTCACAACCCAATTTTGCACTCCATAAAACTCAGGATGAGCAGGGGTGGCAGGTATTACAGAATTCGCAACGGCCAAAGACCACCAAATATTGTCTTCTTCAAGGAGTTCTAATCCATCAGTTGCACCTTCTCTTAAATGCTCTGCTATTTTCAACGCGTTTGTTTTAGCACATTGTCGAAAGTTAAATGGCATATTATAACCTGTTTCAGTATTATAAAACCATACGAAACCATCAGGGGCAAATTTCTTTACTAGAGCTAAACCCATTAATAAAGCAGCTGCCTGATCAATACTCATTTCTTCAAACTTTTGCTCTTCATATGAAGGAGGTACAGATTTATTATCAGCCCAAAATCTATCTGCATAAAATGGCATTCCTGGTACAGCTTTTGTGTAATGATCTATTGAAGGGTCTATACCTTGATTAAAATTGGACATATCGAAATTAAATGGGCCATTACCATAGCCTAAGCCATAAGTTCCATCAGTTAAAGACACATCATGGCGCATAAAAAAACCATCATGTTCTGCTGTTTGGTTCCATGGGGCTTTATCTTCACACATATCTAATCTCTCATATGTTTGCAAAGCGTAATAAAGCTCTGTCAATGTCATATCATTAAACTCATCCACTTCAGCTTCTAGTTGGTATGACTCCAGTGCAAGAACTCCCATATACCATCCTAATTTAATAGTCTGATCTCCAACTGAAATGTTTTGTCCTCTCCATTTATGCCTCGATGCTACTAAGCTTTTACCCTCGCCTGCTCCTATGTCTATAAAGTACTGCCGGAACCTATGTCTATACCACCAATACTTCTCATGCAGTTCTTCACTAAGATCTTGAGCAGATGTAGTTGGAGGAATCAGATTTACTAGAAAAATAATTATAATTATCTTTATTATATATCTTTTCATATTCTTATTATTTAACTAAATTTCTAATACTACCTTTTAAATTCAATGATGATAATTTCATCTTCATTTAGCGATTCCAATATTAGATTGGATGAGTTTAGTTTCGTAATATCATATTTGAAAAGTCTCTTTTTTAGTTTTGATGCCTTTAAACCTTTATCAAAACCTTCAATTTCAATATTTTCTTGATTATCAACCCAAGCCCAAGTTGTTGTATCTGTAATTCCTGTGGTAACAAAGGTATTGATTAGCTTTCCATCACCAATAAACTCCCATTGAAAATCCATCATATAATTTACTACTTCCCCATTTATCGTATATTTATCAATATTCCATTCTTGACATAGCAAATCATCCTTACTAATTTGTGGTTCCGTCTCCTCATCTTTTTTACAAGAGCTCAACCCAATTAGAAGTGCTGCAAGTATTAAAACTATATTTTTCATATTGTTATGTTTTTATTGGTTTTCAAGTTTTTCTTTTAAACTATCTATCTCCTTCTGCTGTTGAGCAATATCCTTTTGCTGTTGGATAATATAAAGAGTCAACTCCTCTACTTTCCTTAATAAGACATCATCCATTTCTCCAAGGTTGTATCCGTTTTCGGCAAACTCCTTGGCACTCATAACTTCTGGCAAATGCTTTTTAGTATTTACATAGCTTTCCAGCTCTGTTAATGGCATTAATGGATAATCTTCTTCGAATACATAATCGGAGCTTGGTACTGTTTCTGTTACTAGTATTTCTTTCGCATTAATGGATCCATTAACTGCTAATTTATGTGCACCAGCATTTTCTGTTCCTATTCCTATTCTACCAGCAAAATATAAGTTGCCATTAATATCCTTAAATTGTGGCTCTTGCCAACTTGCATCACCATCGGCATCAGCGGTTAGTACATAACCTGTAACATCGGTATTGGTTGTTATCTTTATTTTTTTGTAATGAAGGTTCCGTCGTGAAAGGTTAGCCTTGTGGCACTTGGATCTCCATAATAAACCATTTCTAATGTCATTTTATCTACTCCTTGACAAGCCCAATTATAACGAGCACTACTAGAACTAGTTTTAAATGTTAATTCAGGTTTTCCTGACTCATGACTAGTCTCCATTAGAAAATCAGAATAGGTATTGCCTCCAGAGTATGTTGCTCCAACAAATCTCAATCCTATCGTTTGTGACCCAAAATCAATATCCAATGGAGATTGGGGGTTATTCGTTCCAATTCCTACTTTGCCATTAGCTCTATAAATATTGCCATTGCTATCTTCCCACAAATTTGGTTCTGTTACTGTTTCTATACTTTTCCAGCTGGCCAAACCCACACTGTTGGAAACTAAGATCTTGCCATTTCCAGCACCACTAGTCATTTGAAAATTTGTAGTTTTTGTTCTCCCAATCACCTCAAGTGCATTGGTATCATTGGCATCATCGATTCCAATTCCTACATTTCCCCATTTATCAATACTCATTCCTCTCAAACTAGCTTTCCCAGCTCCACCACCTCCATATAGTGATTTTAGCAGAATCGTTTTACCAATAGTTGAGCTTCCAAAACTTATCAAACCATTTGTTGTTGAAGCAAAATTTAACTCAGAATTAGTCCTTATTTTACCGTTTACAACTAATCTGATTCCACTCGAACTTGCTTTCCCAATACCAACATTAGCAGAAGTTCCTGAGTTATAACTTATACCATTGCTTTCTGTACTCCAGGGCGAAGGGTCACCTCCACTACCTCCTGTACTTGGTGCAGCCCAATAGGCTGTTCCAAAACTACCAGCGGTTAAAACATCTCCTGTATTCCCCCTTGGCAAAATTAAACCCTTTGCAGAAATTGTTCCGCTAACATCTAATTTAGAATTCGGTCTGCTAGTTCCAATTCCCACATTATCAGCATCGTAATATAAATCTGCTTTATTGGCAAGTGTCCAGTAATTTGTAAGGGTTTTACCATTTTTATTATTTGAATTATCCAACTCTAGTTTGTTTTCTACTTTTTTTATATCTGTTTGTGCAGAAACAGATGAAACCATAAATGCTATTATAATAGCATACCATAACTACTTTTTCATGAATGAAAAGAAATTATAAGAAAGCTCAAAGAATGTACTTCTAATTAAATTCCAATGACTTTCTCTCACCGATAACATTACTTAATTGCTATCAGCATATATTATTACTACTTTTGTAGCTTATTCGGCCCGATTCTAAGTTTACCCCGGATTTGTTGCGAAAATGGTGAGAGCTAAGGACGGGCTGATTGTTTCTTTTTTATCATAACAAATTGACCAAATAAGCGAAACAATGGCCGCCAGCCAGCTAAGTAAATTCGCTTGCCTCCAATTGATAAATCCTTTTTTTGCTTTGTATCACACCAAACATAGCCCTATACTTTTACAAAGAAATTAATAAAACAGTACTGAATATATGCTCTATAGGTAGTAATACAGGGGGGGGTATGTCTATTTTGCTTTTTCGCCTTATATATTTGTATATTAGACTTTTCTATGGTTTCCATGCGATAATTTAAAAAATAACTTGAACAAATATAGTAATATTCTTTATATACGTAAATTTAAATTGAATAATGACTGAAAAGAAATAATTGAGGAGGGATATATCTATTAATACTCTTTTTGGGGTTTTCGTAACCCTATTTTTTGAGATTTTTTTCATCTAATAGCAAAAGCGCTGTTTTCAGATTGTCTTTTGACAAGCCCATTAAGTAGTTATTCTTTTTATATCTGTCTCTAATCTACTTTACAGCAGAGCTAACTAGTGCCTGCACGAAAACTGCTTAATTTTGGAGTGCTTAGTCAGAAGACGTCAAGTTCGAGGCTTTCGCAGTTTTGAAAGTCAGGCGTCCCGACTATAAATGTCGGGATAACTGTTTTCAAAACAAGAGTAACGAAGAAATTGGCGTTTTCTGGCAAGCACTAACTATTGGTTTCGCCAATGATCTAATAACTGGTACCAAGAGCTTTTATAGCTTTCACTGCGCTCCAGTACAAATTCTTTATCTATTAGCGGCGTGTTCACGATGTTAAACACAAACTTAAGATCATTATAATCGGCATCAGGACCATATTCCCATACCTCACTGGCCTGTTCTTGATACACATGATCTGGAGGACCATAAATCATAAATATCATTCCTCGATCTGTTTTCCAGCCTTCTTTATAGGTAGTAAAGATTCTGTTCGCTCTTAACATTCGGGCATAATAGGTTTTCATCATTTCCTGACTCCTCTCCTTTGTTCTGTCCTCAAAATACCAAAATTCATTAATGGTATGAGCAGGGTCGTCGCCCAACATCATTGAAAATTCTTTTCTGGCATTTAAATATCTTAGGGCAAACACTTTTTGAGCATCGGAGCTTACTGATGGAAAGTCATCATAAAACTGCACTATGGTTTTTCCTGCTAAATCATCCTTTTTTGCATGGATTTTATAAACTCCAGATTTTGGTAATTGTATTAAAGAAGAAAGACCATCTTGCAAACCAAGATCGAATCCTTCAAAAATTTCTGGTTTAGAAAATTCCACTTGTTCTAGATTGGAATATGGTGGTTTTGCTGGAGAAAATTGTGGTTTTATATAACTTAGGTGAAGAACCTTAGCACCTGTATACCGATACTGTATTCTGACTTGCTTTCCATACTCTAACCATGGAAACCAAGATATTTCATTGTTCTCATCTAAGACTCTATAATTCTCAGCGGCATCCTCAGTTTTAAAAATCCTCAGAAACTTTAAATAATTGCTTTTATTTACTGGGTCTTGAAGGCTCACCAAAATCACATAATTGGAATTTTGCACCAAAGGAAGTGGAATTTTTATCTGAGCCACTCCATTTTGGATCTGATCAAAAGCCAATAATTCACTAAGCTTATAGGAGTCCGTTTCTATCACATCCTTTTTATTCATGGAAGTATAAACCGCATAAGTTAAAGTCATATAGCTATATATTTCCAGCTGATTGCTCTTTAAATTAGGAATTAATGATGGTAATACCCTAATAGATAGTTCTGACAGGCTATCATTTACATGAAACACCTGTTGCTGCATCATCCTACCTGGAAATTCATCAACATATTGTTTTGCTGTATTATATTTATTGAGTTTATTGCTTTGAGAGCAAGAAACTAGAGTGGCCATGATTAAAAGAAAACCAAAAAACTTAAGAAATCGATTCATAGTTATATGTTTTTAAGACTTACTTATAGACCAAAAGTTATGCCAAAAAACCACTTGAATAAATAAAAGTATAAGCACAGTAATAACAGTAGTTTAGGTTTCCATCTTTGGTTTTTTATTATCTTTGAACATCTAAACACACAATTATGAAAAAGTCCATATTTCTATTTGTATTGGCTATGATTAGCCATAGCATTTTTGCTCAATTCATTTCCTATCCCGCTGAAATTGTTGGAGGAAGCTATAATTATAAAATGGTTTTCGAACAGGAAATATATTATCCACAAGCGGCCAAGGAAGCCAAGGCCGAAGGAGAAATCATCATCTTTTTTACGGTGGGAGAAGATGGTTTCGGTAAAGATTTCAAAGTGGTTCAATCTGTTCATCCAGAATTAGACCAAGCTTATATCGAAATGATGAAGTATTTAACTTGGGTTCCTGGCAATAAAGATGGCGCAGTATGTGCGTCACAAGAAAAAAAATATCAAAAATTAAAAATTAAGAAATATGATAAATTGGTCAAAAAAAGAGGATACGATCAACCTCCTTTTCCATATACTCCCTACTCGTCAGAAATGACATTAAGGCCAAATAGCAAGTTGGAGCAAAAGACAAAGCCATTTTATAAAAATAAAGAAGTAAATGTTTATAAATTTATTTCAGAGTATATTAAAATTCCTGACGCAGCAGTAAAACAAGGAATTAAAGGAGAAGTAGAAATTGCATTTATAGTTGAGCCTAGTGGCAGATTGAGTAATTTCAGAGAAATTAAAGGACTTGGCGGAGGCTGTACCGAGGAGGCCTATCGTTTGATTCAAATGCTCAAATGGGAACCAGCCAAAGCAAACGGAGAATATGTGAGAAGCGAATATCAGATTACAGTTAATTTTGGGAATTCGAAGTATTAAGGAATAAGTGAACAGTGAACAACTAAATTTAAATGACTAATCTCCAAACAAAACCAAACTATTAGTTGTTAGTTATTCACTGTTAACTCAATTGAAAATTGAATGAAGAGAATAGGTTTGTTATCAGATACACATGGTGTTTTGCATCCTCGAGTGAAGAACTTCTTGAAAGATTGTGACCAGATTTGGCATGCCGGAGATGTAGGAGATGCACAAGTGATTGAAGATTTAAAAGAAATAGCTCCAGTGCGAGCCGTCTTTGGGAATATTGATAATTCTGTAATCAGAGAAGCCTGGCCAGAAGATGCTATATTTGGTGTGGAAGGCCTAAAAATATATATGACACATATTGGAGGTTATCCCGGAAGGTACCAACCCCGTGCTCGTCAACTCATAGAAGCTCATCTTCCAGATATCTTTATCAGTGGGCACAGCCATATCTTAAAAGTGATGCCTGATAAAAAGAAAAGACTCCTCCATATTAACCCTGGCGCTGCCGGAAATAATGGTTATCATAAAAGCATTACCTGTATTCGTTTTGTATTGGATAGGGGAAGAATTGATGATTTGGAAGTATTTGATTTGGATAGGAAGAAGAAGATTTAATAACAATGCCATGGAAAATACTCAAATAAAAATTGGAATTGCACAAATAGCTCCAGTATGGTTAAACAAGGAAGAAAGCACTAAAAAAGTAATATCATTTATAGAAGAAGCTGCAAAAGAATCCTGTAGTTTGGTAACCTTTGGCGAAACCTTATTACCGGGTTACCCTTTTTGGATTTCACTGACCAATGGAGCTGAGTTTAATTCAAAAATTCAAAAGAAAATATTTGCTCATTATCTAAAGAATAGTATCAATATAGAACGAGGAGATTTAAAAGATGTTTGCGAAACAGCCAAACAACTTAAAACTGCAGTATACCTGGGAATTGCAGAACGTGCAGAAAACAGAGGAGGCCATAGTATTTATTGTTCTCTAATTTATATCAATAAGCTCGGTGAGATAAAATCGGTACATAGAAAACTTCAACCTACTTTTGAAGAAAGGTTATGCTGGTCCCCTGGAGATGGAAATGGTTTACGAGTTCATAAGCTAGAAGGATTTACTGTAGGAGGTTTAAACTGCTGGGAGAATTGGATGCCTTTAAGTAGAACCGCTCTTTATGCTCAAGGTGAAAACCTGCATGTGGCCGTGTGGCCAGGAAGTGCTCAAATCACCAATGATATCACAAGATTTGTAGCCAAAGAAAGCCGCTCTTTTGTGATTAGCGCCAGTGGATTGATGCGAAAAGAAGATTTTCCTGCCGAGACTCCTCATTTGGATTTAATTTTAGAAAAAGCACCAGAAATGCTAGCCAATGGAGGCTCCTGTATTGCTGGCCCCGATGGCGAATGGATTATTCCTCCTCAAATCGGGGAAGAACAACTAATAACTGCAGAATTAGATTTGAATAGCGTATACGAAGAAAGACAGAACTTTGACCCAAGTGGCCATTATTCTCGTCCTGACATTACTCAGCTTCATGTAAATAGAGGCCGACAAGCTTTGGTAAAGTTTAATGATTAAGACTTATAACTATTTAACTTCTAGCTTCTAATTTTCAGAAAACAATTCCTGAATATCAGTCACCTGAAAATTAAAACCCTCCCCTATTATTTTATCCGAGGAAACTCTGCTTCCTTCTAATAATATGGAAGACATTTCCCCATAAATAAGTTTAAACACAAAGGAGGGTACCGCAGGCATAAAGAAGGGCTTTTTCTTGGCTTTGGCTAAGGATTTCATTAATTCTTTGTTGCTGATATGACTAGGAACTACAGCATTATAAATCAGTGTGTTTTGAGGAGTCTGATTTTGCAACTTCTGCTCATATACGAAATAGAATAGTCTAGCTAAATCATTAAGCGCTATGCAAGGCATCCACTGTTTACCTGAGCCTAAAGCTGCACCAAAACCCATTTCTACAGGTTTTAGCATTTTCACTAATGCTCCTCCCTTTTCACTCATCACCACTCCTATTCTGAGTATGGCTGTTGGAATATTGAGCATAGTGAATTGTTGAACACTGGTTTCCCATAGTTTTACCGTTTCTGCTAGAAAATCATCTCCTGCAGCATCCTCTTCCTTAAATATTTTATCTGAGGTGAAGGTTCCATAATAACCAATTGCAGAAGCTGAGATAAAGGCATCTATTTTTTTAGATTTCTTTTTCACCATATCAAAAAGCAATTGCGTAGATTGGGTTCGACTGGAGATTATTTTTTCTTTTTGCTTAGGTGTCCAAGCTTTGCTAGAAATATTTTCCCCAGCTAAATGAATAATCACATCAGCAAATTCGATAGCCTCCTCATCTATTTTATCGTCTTCTACATCCCAGTAAAAAGAACGAATTGTTTGTTTGTCAGGATTTCGACTTAAAATGGCAATCTCATGTCCCTGTTTTTGAAAAAGAGCAGCAATTTCTTGTCCTACTAATCCACTACCTCCGCTTATTAATATATTTTTTTTCATAACTTTTAGTTAACAGTTAAAAACTAACAGTTAACAGTTCGATATAATAAAAGCAGTTATCTTTTTTTTAACTATTAACTGTCATCTACTATCTGTCAACTATTTTACCAATCACATACTTCTCGTGTAACTCCTCCAAACTAGTACTCTTATCTGCTTCATGAATATGTAAATGAAAGAAATTCAACTTATTAAAAACAGAAAGCGCTTCATTGAGCTCCTCTTTTTTCAAATTTCCTATCACTATTTCACTCACCTTGTGCATGTCTTCGAAGGCAAACATGACCTCTCTTATCCCTTTTTCAGTGAGAGAAACTCGTTTTGCTCTTTTATCTTTGGCATCAGGATATTCATAAATCAATTCATTCCGAATCAAACGCTTAATGATCTCACTACCACTTGATATTTCTAATAAATGCTTGTGAATCAACTCATTTTTTAATAGGCTTTTTTCTTTTAAAAGTGTAGCGAGGAAACCAAATTCATCAATGGTTTTAATGGAAGTATTGGTGAATGCCTTTTTTACATAATGACGCGCAAAGCGATATAAAGAAGTGAGCAAAGTGGAAAACTCTACTTCGGGATATGTTTTATATTGTTGATAGTTATTTTTATCAAAATCTGAATTTGATGAATTTGCCTCACCTAAAAGCACTTTATCTTTTAAATAAATGGCAAACTCTTTTATGTCAGTATTCCCCACCTCTAATTTATAGGCCTCCACATGGTCTAAAATCTCCTTTATCAACTTAATTTGCTCCGACATCGTAGTAAATTTAAATTTTCACAATTTTTTAAAACTTTATTACTATGTTTTTGTAATATATTTGCAAAATAAATACAAATAAGTATAATTATGAAATTTTACCTATATTTTATCAGTTTATTAGCAATATCCTTATTGCTTATACAGTGTAAAACCACAAAAATTGAAACTGAAAGCAAAATGACTATTCTCATTGATTCAGAGGATAATGGACCAGAAATGACCATTAATTTTATAAATGGCATAGGTTATAATCGCCCAACTTATGTTTTATGGATGGAAGATTTGGAAGGTCATTATATAAAAACCTTATTTATTACGAAGTCATATGCTAGTGGTATTTTTGGATATGAAATGCAAGGTGATAGTATTTGGATAAAAAAATCTGGTCCATCCTATCAACCAGCAGCACTTCCATACTGGTCTCACAAGAAAGGCGAAACTAATGGTCAATTGATTCCTAGTCCCGAGCAACCATTTGTAGACGCTTATACTGGAGCAACTCCAGAACAAAATTTTGAAATAAAAACCTCCTCCATGAATTTGGATAAGAAATATAGAATCTTTTTAGAGGTCAATCAATCATGGGATTGGAACAGCTTTTGGACGAATAATAAATATCCAGAAAACAAAGCTTATCAGCATTCTGCGCAACCTAGTATCGTATATGCAGTGGAGATTAATTCCGCATCGGAGTCCTTTTTCTTAAACCCAATTGGGCATGGAGATGCTAAGGGAGAGAGCGGAAAACTATTTACTAATTTAAACACACTTACTTCGGCTCTAAAAATATTTAACAGCATAGAAGTAAGAATCAATTCTCAAAATAACTAAAATGAAAAAACTATATATACTTTTCAGCCTATTGATGTTTACTTCCATAATATTCGCCCAAAAGGGTGAAGTTAGAGGTATTGTCAACGATGCAAAAAACAACGATCCCATTCCATTTGCTAACATCATAGTTGAAGGAACGACCATAGGTTCTACAAGTGATTTAGACGGAAACTTTATCATCACCGGTCTTGAACCAGGATATATCAACCTTAGAGTATCTTATGTGGGCTATCAAAGCAGTATCAGCTCCGATATCTTGATCAGCAATAGTAAAACACCATTTATTGAGATTGGACTTGAACCTTCACAAAACGAACTTAATGAAGTGGTCGTAAAAGTGGATTACTTAAAGAAAACTGAGGAGGCTCCATTATCTATGCAAAGCATAGGAACGAAGCAAATAGAAGGCAATGCAGGTAGTAATAGAGATATCTCTAGAGTTATTCAGTCCTTTCCTGGCGTAGGTTCCACTCCTGCTTTTCGTAACGATGTGATTATTCGTGGTGGTGGTCCGAGTGAGAATAGGTTTTTCCTCGATGGTGTGGAAATCCCGGTGTTGAATCACTTCTCCACCCAAGGAGCATCAGGAGGACCTGTTGGTATTATTAATGCCGACTTTATTCAAACTGTAGATTTTTATAGTGGTTCTTTTCCTGCTGCAAAATATAATGCTTTAAGTGGAATCTTAGATTTCAAGCAAAAAGAAGGAAGCAAAGACAAAACCAATTTTCAAGTTAGCTTAGGTGCCAGTGAAGCAGCCTTTACCGTGGATGGCCCAATTGGAGATAAAACCAGTTATATTTTCTCCGTAAGAAGAAGTTATTTACAGTTTCTATTTTCCGCCATTGGACTACCCTTTCTTCCCACCTTCAACGATTATCAATTTAAGCTAAAAACCAATTTCAATCCTAAAAATCAGTTGACCATTATCAGCTTGGGCTCATTAGATCAATTGAGTTTGAATACAGGAATTGAAAACCCAGATGCAGGCCAAGAATATCAATTGGCACAAATTCCAGTGAATAATCAGTGGAGTTATACCATTGGAGGTGTTTATAAGCACTTCTTCGACAATGGTTACCATACCTTGGTTCTGAGCAGAAACATGTTAAATAATGAGTTCTACAAATATCCAGATAACGTCGAAAGTAAAGATAAAATCTTTGATTATAAGTCTAGAGAATCAGAAAATAAGTTTCGCTATGAATTAAATTATCAGAAAAATGGTTTCAAGTATAATTTCGGAGTGAATACGGAATATGCAGAATATGAAAATCAAACCATACAGCAATTATTTTTAGAGGATTCCTTGTTTACGCTGAACTATAATACCAATATTAATGTGATTAAGTATGGTTTATCGGGCCAAGTTTCCAAAACTATTCTCAAAAACAGATTACTAGTGAGTTTGGGTTTACGTAGTGATGGTAATAACTATAACAGCAAAATGGCAAATCTCATCAATCAACTATCTCCAAGATTAGCATTAAGTTACTCTTTAACAGACCAAGTTCAGTTGAATGCAGGAGTAGGTAGATATTATCAGCAGCCTTCCTACACCACGCTTGGTTTTAGGAATAACGAGGGTATATTGATGAATGAAAATACAGCAGAATACATTGGTGCCAACCACTATAATTTGGGTGCAGAATACCGCTTTAATTCTCCAATGACCTTATCAGTCGAAGGTTTCTATAAGGATTATTTTCAATACCCTATTGATTTAGTTACGGGTTCAAGTTTAGCTAACCAAGGTGCAGAATACAGCAGTGTTGCAGGAGCAGTACCAGCAGTATTTACAGGAACTGGAGAAGCCATTGGCCTTGAAGTATTGCAAAGAATCAATTTCACAAACTTTACACTTTTGGCCTCCTATACTTATGTGAGAAGTAAATTTACTGACATCAATAATGATTTAGTACCCTCCTCTTGGGACAGCAAACACTTGCTTACCCTAACTGGTAGTAAGCAGTTTAAGAAAAACTGGAGAGCTGGTTTTAAATGGCGTTATGTGGGTGGACTACCTTATACGCCTTATGACCTAGAAACCTCAGCCAATGTTGAAGCTTGGGATGCCAGAGGTCAAGCCTATTATAATTATGGTGAAATCAATACCCTTCGCTACGATCCTTTCCATCAATTAGATTTAAGAATCGACAAAAACTATTTCTTCGATAATTGGAGTTTAATGGTATATTTAGACATTCAGAATGTATATAATTTTAAAGTTGCTGGTCAGGATTATGTGATTAGAGAAAAAAATCCAGATGGTTCCTATATGACTACTAATAACGGACAAGATTATGTATTACAAAGCGTTGCTAATGAATCGGGAACTGTTTTGCCTACTGTTGGGATCATGGTGAAGTTTTAGGAGGAAGATGACGGATGACGGATGACAGATAATCGAATTGGTTAAAATGTCAGGAAAAGCAAGACAGAAAGCAGAAGTAACGAAAGTTCATTGGTTTACCCTTTCAAACCCCAAAAAGAACAAAATAAATGATGAAACAGAACAAACTTATTTTAATCTTATCCCTGTTTGTGATAATCATAAGCACTGGATGTAGCTCAACTAAAGATATGAAAAGAACAAAAACGGTAGAACATTTGGAATTGGATAAATTTCTTGGAAAATGGTATGAAATAGCACGTTTTGACCATTCATTTGAACGCGGATTGAGTGGTGTAACCGCAACTTATTCAATGCAAGAGGATGGCAAAATAAAAGTATTGAACCAAGGTTATAAAGGAGGGCTACAAGGCAAACTGAGTCAAGCGGTGGGAAAAGCCAAAATCCCAAACCCTCAAGAACCCGGAAAACTCAAAGTCTCGTTCTTCTGGATCTTCTACGGCGATTATTTTGTTATGGAGCTTGATGAAAAAGATTACCAATGGGCTTTAATTGGATCCTCCTCCGAAAAGTATTTATGGATATTGAGTAGAAATCCACAATTAGAAGATGCTGTAAAAGTGCATTTATTGCAAAAAATGAAGGAAAGAGGATACGCAGAGGAAAATCTTATTTGGGTAGAACAGAAAGTAAATAATAGCTAACAGTGAACAGTTAATATTTGCATGACTGATGTTTATCTACTGCCGAAACATTAAACTTCCCAACCTCTTAGCCTTTTAACTCAAAAACTTACCTCAACCTATCCATAGAACGAATCAGTTTTTCATCTTTTGTAATGCCTCTGTTGGCTAGAAATAAAAAGACAAAAACCAAAACGGGCATAAAGCTTGCAAATTGATATTCTGGTGGATTCCCGACACTTTTTTCCAAAATCCCCATATAACCTAAAAAATAACCAGCTAAAAGTACTAAAGTAGTTGCCATATTGATTTTTGTTAGTAATAGTTGGCGTTTTCTGTTCTTAAAAGACACCAAAGTGATAATACTTAATGCAATAATAAGAATGACAATTCCCATTAATGGCAATAAAAACATCGAACTTAATTGCAAACTTGGATTGGGGTCGAAAAAGTTTACCTGATAAACATAAAGCGCAAGGTTGCTAGAACCATAAAACTTAGCCAAGGGAAAGGCAAACATAAGGGAGGCTGCAATGGCAGCTAGTATTAAATATAGACTTTGAATTCTTTGTATCATCACTAATAAATTTTGAATGGCAAAGATAGGTTCTTCCTCTCATTTGAAAAAATTCTAGGAAAAATAAATGTCCTAATTAAAAAATATTATATTTGCACAAACATTCCTAATAATCATTCGGTAAATAATAAATTCCCGTAATTTTATTTTTAAGAAGAAACTAATCATAATTTTCATTTTATGTACGATATTATTGAGTTGAGCAGCAAGAAAGTATTGGAGCTCAAAGACATTGCAAAAGATTTACAAATTCCAAAGTTCGAAAAACTGCTTAAACAGGATTTGATCTATAAAATCCTCGATCACCAAGCTCTAAATCCCACCCCTGAAATTTTAGAAAAGGAACAAAAAGAATCTAAACCAAATAAAAACAGAAAAAGGATCAACCGAGCTCCCGATGCTTCTACCAATGTTGAAAGAAGAGAGAGAAAACCTGAAGCTAATAAACCAAAAGCGGAAGCGAAAAAAGAAGATACCCAAAAGGTAGAAAAAAAAGCTCCCCCAATTGCTCCTAAGAAAAGTAATAACACCGAGCTTATTAGTGAAATGAAAGAAGCTGGTGCCGATTTATTCTCTGCAGAACAAAATAAGCCTGCTAAAAACAGACCAAACCCAAGAAAAGCTGCTGCTAAACCTCGTGAGAAGAAATTAGAAGCTAAAGAAGAAACAAAAGAGTACACTGAAAAAGTCTCTAGAGAAAGTACTGACAAACCAGAAGCTAAAAAAGAAGATAAAGCTGTTGTTTCGGATAATGAAAAAACAGAAGCTCCTCGAGAAAAAAGAGAAGCCAGACCAGAAAGAAAAGAAGCTCCTCGTAAATCTGATGTTCGTGATAACGATCGTAAAGCTGAAAACAACGATAACGATCGCAAACCTGAAGCTAAAGATAATGATCGTAGAACTCCGAACCCTCGTCGTCAACAGGAAAGAAATACTCCTAACCCTCGTGAAGATAGAGAAAAGAAACCTGTTTACGATTTCGACGGAATCATTAATAGTGAAGGTGTTTTAGAAATCATGCCTGACGGTTATGGATTTTTGCGCTCCTCTGATTATCATTATCTAAATTCTCCAGATGATGTTTATGTTTCTCAATCTCAGATTAAATTATTTGGATTAATGACTGGTGATACAGTACGTGGTAGCATTCGTCCTCCAAAAGAAGGTGAAAAATATTTCCCATTGATTAAAATTTCTACCATTAATGGAAAAACACCTGAAGAAATTAGAGACCGTATTCCTTTCGATTATTTAACTCCTCTTTTCCCAGAAGAGAAATTCAATTTAACAGGACATAAAGGAAGCACTATTTCAACTAGATTAATCGATTTGTTTGCTCCTATCGGTAAAGGTCAGAGAGGATTAATTGTTGCGCAACCCAAAACTGGTAAAACTGTTCTTTTAAAAGAAGTGGCCAATGCCATTGCTACCAACCATCCTGAAGCTTATTTAATCATATTATTGATTGATGAAAGACCTGAAGAGGTTACTGATATGGAAAGAAGCGTAAAAGCAGAAGTGATAGCTTCTACCTTTGATGAGCCAGCAGAAAGACATGTAAAAATAGCAAATATAGTATTAGAAAAAGCCAAGAGAATGGTAGAAAGTGGTCACGATGTTGTGATTCTTCTCGACTCTATTACTCGTCTTGCTCGTGCTTATAATACAGTATCTCCAGCCTCTGGTAAAGTATTATCAGGTGGTGTTGAAGCCAATGCCTTACAAAAACCAAAACGTTTTTTCGGAGCGGCTCGTAATATTGAAAGAGGTGGGTCTCTTTCTATTATCGCTACCGCTCTTACCGAAACGGGTTCTAAAATGGACGAAGTTATCTTTGAAGAATTTAAAGGTACTGGTAATATGGAGCTTCAGTTGGATAGAAAAATCTCTAATAAGCGTATCTACCCTGCTATTGACATCGTTGCTTCTAGTACTCGAAGAGAAGACTTATTAATTGACAAAGAAGCCATGCAACGTATTTGGGTTTTACGTAATCACTTAGCAGACATGAATCCTGTGGAAGCTATGGACTTTGTAAAAGACAAATTAAAATTTACTGATAATAATGAAGAATTCTTGATGTCCATGAATGGATAATCAGAATTGACAATCATATATGAGCCGATATTCCTTGATGGGATATCGGCTTTTTTACACCCTGCAACTATACTTAATCAAAGCTATAACAACCACTTAAACCCCATAGACTCTATATGTTTTTATCTGAATAATTGGCACAAATATTCAGATAAAAATTGTTGACCTTTATTTTTAATTTTCTTATAAATTAGCCCTTCAAAAACATGTGTATTGGCCAAAAGAAAAAAAAAAACCTAAATGCAAGTCGAAATTCTCCATATGCCATTATTCTTCTACATTGGTAAATACGGTTATATGACTAAAGTGGCTTTCAGTCAAAAAGAAAAATATAGACACATTTTGATTAATCATTGGTAATACTTTTTAAGTCATATTAAAAGTGGGAATTACCTTATAGCAAATGCCCAACCAATTCAGCATAATCCACGCCATCAAAATTTCCGGAACTCATTAAGAGCAGGTTCTGATTTTCCCAGTTTTCTGAGTAAAGTCGTTCTAATAACTTTTTTGAATCGGTAAATACCACTAAATCTTCTCTGGCGAAGGCTTGTTTTACTTGTTCTTCTGAAATGGATTCTAAGCGCTTATGTGCGATGGTATGTGGATTGAAATATACTATGGCCACATCTGCCTTATCCATAGCTCCTCTATATTCTTTTAAAAACTCACTATTCAAACTACTAAAAGTGTGGAGTTCCATGCAAGCGAATAATTTTCTATCGGTAAATTGTTCTTTCACTGCTGTGGTAGTCGCTTTCAGTTTAGATGGACTGTGGGCAAAATCTTTATAAATAGTAGAAGTGTCATTTTTTCCAATGGTTTCTAAACGATTGCTGGCTCCAGTGAAACTCGAAATGGCATTATAGAAATCTTTAGTCTCCACTCCTATTTGCTCACATACTCGTCTAGCCCCCTCGAGGTTCATCAAATTATGTTTCCCAAATACAGAAAGGGAATAGGAATGACCTTGATATTTTATTTTTGATTTATAATCATCAGCATTAATGGTGAATTCTGGAACATCATAAGCTATTACTTCAACATCCTCTCTTACTGTTTTATAAAGATCGGCTAAATATTTATCATCGGAACAATAAATTAGGCTGCCATCTTTTTCTATTAAGCCAATAAACTTTTCAAATTGCTCCAGATAGATATCAAAAGTTGGGAATACATTGATATGATCCCAAGCCACACCACTCAACAAAGCGATATGAGGATGGTAAAGATGGAATTTAGGTCTTCTATCTATTGGTGAAGACAAATACTCATCACCTTCTAATACAATATAAGGTGCATCGCTGAGCTTCACCATGACTTCGAAACCTTCTAACTTGGACCCAACCATATAGTCGGTTTTAATATTTAGTTGGTCTAACACGTGGAGGATCATTGCCGTGATGGTTGTTTTCCCATGGCTTCCGCCTATCACAATCCTAGTTTTATCCTTCGATTGCTCATAAAGAAATTCAGGATAGGAATATATTTCTAATCCTAGCTCCTTAGCTTTTGCCAATTCAGGATTATCTGCTCTGGCATGCATACCTAATATGATAGCATCAATATTACTATTTATTTTCTTAGGCTGCCAACCCATTTCTTTTGGTAAGAGATTATATTTATCCAATCTTCCTTTGGAAGGCTCAAAAATTTCATCATCGGAACCTGTCACTTGGTTTCCTTTTAAATGTAATGCAATGGCCAAATTGTGCATGGCAGCTCCACCTATAGCAATAAAATGGTAGTTCATAACTTCAATATTTAACTCAAAAATACAGAATTAATGCAGGAAATAAGGACTAGTAAATATGACTTTGTTAACAATGAAATTTTAATTATATTTGTCTAAAGGCATAATGTTTCACCTACAAATATTTCATTATGAAAAGACTACAATATCTTACCTTATCTCTCGTCATCGTATTTTTAAGCTCATGTAGCAATATTGTGTATCATCATCCTATTCCAAAGGATCAAATATCATTAGCGGAATTCCCATCCGAACTCCAAGGTTACTATGTAGACAGCGATGGAGATACCCTCTGTATTGCCAGCAATAAATATAGTTATGGTGAAATGAACAATCAAAGCTTCCTACAGGGTGAATTAGGAGCCGATTTGGTTCTGAAAAAATTAGACAGCTACTATTTTATGAATTTCAAGAATGAGGATGGTTATTGGGAAATGATTGCAGCGCAACTTAGTTCTGAACAACTTAGCCTTTTTTGTATTGATATTGAAAATAAAGAGCAGATAAAATTAGTAAATCAGCATATTGAGAAAGGGAAAGTGAGATCAACAAAAAAAGATGGAAAATACATTATAAACCCAAGTGATCAAGAAATATTGAACCTATTAAACGACTCAAGAATATGTCAAAAAGAATTGCTTAATAAGCTTAAATAAATGGAACGTTCTATACAATTTATCGTTAGGTTTTACAATCGTGTGCATCAGGTATGGGAAAACCAGAAAACACATTCCCGATTAGCAACATTGCTTGTTCTAAGCTTTTTGATTTCTTTGGGGATGTCGCTGTTTTTATATTTAGGACTAGTTCCGGAAAACCTTGAATACCTATTTCCAAAAAATATATTTCAATCTATTCAAATTAGCTTTTCACTCTTATTATTAATTGAGGTAGTAGGCTTGGTTTTCACCTTATCTAATTCTGTTTCCTCCTCTCTGGTGAAGCAATTAGAAATCCTAAGTCTTATTCTATTGAGAAGTGCATTTAAGCAGTTTGGAGAGTTTTACGAGCAAAATAACTGGGCTGATTTTGAACCCGTCATCAGTATGTTATCAGATGCTTTTGGAGCCATGGCTATTTTTATTATTATTCTGCTCATCAACAAAACACTAAAACACACTCCAATTACTGACGATCCAGAGAGCCAAACCCGATTTATCATGTTTAAGAAAGTAACAAGCCTGATATTGTTTATGGTATTTCTGACTTCGGGTATTTATGATATCATCCTCTATCTTCAGCATTCTCAAGCTTTCGACTTCTTCAAAAACTTTTATACCATCCTCATATTTGCCGATATATTTCTTGTATTATTATCGCTCCGATATAATTACTCTTATATTGTGGTATTTAGAAACTCCGCTTTTGCAGTAGCCACTATCATTATTAGAATGGCACTCTCAGCACCAATCTACTATAATATAGCTTTAGGAATATTAGCTTCTCTTTTTGTACTTGGGGTTTCATTTTTCTATACGAAATATCGACATTGCAGCTCTGATGTACATTAATCTGCACAAGAAATCCTACCGATTCCATTTAATGGGGTTAAACCATTTTCAGTATTCGCAGTGGTAACTTCCAATATCTTCTTAATGGTAAGAAAATCCTTATTAAAGAACTTGATAGACAAGTAAAATCCCGTATCGGTAAAATATACGTAATTACCAGCTTTATCGGTAATCGTAAAGTTCTTATTATACTCTATATCTTGATGAAATTTCTCTTTTAGCATCCCCACCACTAGTTCTGCTGTTTCTTCATTAATACTACTAAAAACATATTCACCCATGAAATACTCATTTCCACAGTGATAAAGCAGTGTTTTTTCATTGCTATGAAACAATCTACTTTTATAACCCATCACTCCAAAATCCACTTCCTTCTCTTCACTAACTGTGAAACAATCGGGCTTACCTCTTTCCTTCAAAGTCTCTTTCAAATGTGTACCAAAACTCAAATCATCAAAGTCAAATACTTTTTCACTTTGGTATTGAATTGGACTATCAACTGCTTTATGAATAGAAAGAATATGGTAGTAGAAATCGTCTTTGAAACAATAAGGGTGTGGCTTTTTCCTTGTGTATTGTTTGAATTTCAATACATATTTTCGGCTATACTCACCAAAAATCAATTTGTGAAGAAATAAATTTATAATCTTTCTGAATCCTATCGCTATAACAAAAATCACAGCGATTATAACGATAAATGAGTTCATAGATGCGTTTAAAAAAACGGTTTACAGGCTAGAAACCACCTGTAAACCGCTATTATTAATTATTCATCAATATCTTCAGTAGAAATTTGATAGAGCCCTAAATCTTTCAAATCAAAATTCTCAATATATTTGAATTTATCTTCATTTTGTGCCATTCCGATTTGCACAAAAATATCAGCTGATTTTTTATGTTCCATATCTCTTTGCGCATCATTTAGCAATAAGTATCCAATAATGATATTTCCAGCCATCTCCACCATTCTACGTGCATGGAAATCCCATAGATCAGAATCTTTATCACGTTGGACCATTTGTACAGCCTTAGTGTATTGCTCTGTCATAATAATTAAACGACGCTTGATGTGCTGTAACTCTGGTCTATAGTTTTGTTGCTCATAATCACGGATATAATCCAAATATCCGCCAGTGCTTACACCTCTAATAGCCGCTACCACTTGTAACTGAGAAGTACCTTCGTAAATGGTGGTTATACGGGCATCACGATAGATTCTTTCAATTGGAAAATCTTTCATAAAACCAGTTCCACCGTGAACTTGTAATGAATCGTAAGAAATCTCATTACTATATTCAGAAGATACTAATTTCAATAAAGGCGTGAAGAAATCGGCTTTCTTAGAGAAGTATTTCTGATCTTTTCTTTTCTCAGGAGTTAATTTACGATTCTCAGCTAAAAAGCCATATGACTTATAAATATCTACAAAACGAGCTGTTTCATAAAGTAAACTTCTAATACCATCAGTTTTTACTTTCATTCTTGTCAACATCTCATAAACAGCAGGATACTGGATAATTGCTTTTCCGAATTGCTCACGTTCTTTGGCATACTTTAAAGCCTCACGATAAGCAGCTTCTGCAATACCTACAGACTGAGCTCCTACACCTAAACGTGCAGAATTCATCAAAGACATCACATATTTAATCAATCCCAATCTTCTAGAACCTACTAGTTTTGCTGGTGCATCTTTAAATACCAATTCACAAGTTGGAGAACCTTTGATACCCATTTTATTCTCGATACGGCGAACGATTACTTTTTGCTCTGTTCTGTCATAAACAAATAATGAAAGTCCTCTACCATCTGAACTCCCCTCCTCAGAACGTGCCAACACTAATGAAATATCAGCATCACCATTGGTGATAAAACGCTTCACTCCGTTTAGGTACCATTGGTCTTCTTCTTCGTTATATGTCGCTTTTAACATCACCGCCTGGAGGTCGGAACCAGCATCTGGTTCAGTTAAATCCATTGCAGCAGTGGCACCTTCGTTAAATCTAGGAAGAAATTCTTTCTTGATGGCCTCATCACCGAACTCATGAAGTGTTTCTGCACAATCTTGTAATCCCCATATGTTAGCAAAACCAGCATCAGCTCTAGAAACCACTTCTGCAGCCATTACATAAGGTACGATAGAGAAATTTAATCCTCCATATTCTCTAGGAAGTGACATTCCAATTAAACCAGCATCAGTTAATGCTTGATAGTTTTGAGATGTTCCCTTGGCATATATAACTTCGTTATCAATTAATTGAGGCCCGTCGTGATCAACATCCTCGGCATTGGGATCGATAATATCACCACAAATCTCTCCAACAATCTCTAAAGTTTTGTCGTAGGTATCTAATGTATCTTCAAAATCAAGAGGAGCATAATCATACTTTTCTTGATCCTTATAATTATCTTCTTTCAAATCCACACATTTCTTCATCAAAGGATGCTCGAGGTGGAATTTCAGGTTTTTATTGTCTGTATAAAAATTTGCCATTTTTTTCAATTTTTAAACTACCAATGGGCAGCTAATGATTACTTGGAGTTTTTCTTGTAATACTTAATCATCTTAGGAATAACCTCCTC
Organism: Lentimicrobium sp. S6; assembly: GCF_013166635.1. Lineage (NCBI taxonomy): Bacteria > Pseudomonadati > Bacteroidota > Bacteroidia > Bacteroidales > Lentimicrobiaceae > Lentimicrobium > Lentimicrobium sp. S6. The sequence goes on from NZ_JABKBZ010000014.1 coordinate 54,742, forward strand.
TACTTTTCCTATAATTGCATAATCGGCAATTTGATTGATAGGAGCAGCAGGATCAGTATTAATAGAAATTACCTGAGAGGATTCTCCCATACCGGCAGTATGTTGAACCGCACCAGAAATTCCACAAGCAATATATAATTTAGGACGAACAGTAACTCCAGTTTGACCAATTTGACGTTCGTGAGGCGCAAAACCAGAATCTACAGCCGCACGAGAAGCGCCAACTTCACCACCTAAAACTTCGGCTAAATCCTGTAGTAATTTGAAGTTCTCTTTGCTACCAACACCATAACCACCAGCGATGATAATTTGAGATCCTTTGATATTCACTTTAGCAGGCTCAATATGACGCTCGATAATCTGAACTGCAATATCAATATCCTCTAAAACAGCCGCTACATCAAAATTCTTTACTTCCCCTTTATGATTTTCATCAAAGACTTCCATCTTCATCACACCCTCCCTAACTGTTGCTATTTGAGGCTTAGTTTCAGGGTTGATGATAGTGGCAATGATGTTTCCACCAAAAGCTGGACGAATTTGATATAAAAGATTTTTATAGTCTTTCTTTGCTTTTTTATCTTCATGATCGCCAATAATCAAACTGGTACAATCAGCCGTTAATCCACATTTTAAAGCAGAAGCCACTCTTGGTCCTACATCACGGCCATTAAAAGTAGCTCCAAAAAGTGCAATTTGTGGTTCTTCTTGTTGTAAAACAGAAGTTAATACCTTAGCATGAGCACCACTAGTAAATGGGCTTAAACTTTTATGGTCAGCTAAATGAACCATATCGGCACCAAATGGGAAAATCTCATTTTCAATCCCTTGAAGCTCGTGACCAATCACGATAGCTTCTACTTTAACTCCTAGTTCATTGGCCAAAGAACGACCTTTGGTTAGTAGCTCCTTACTCACATCGGCGATATGCTTCTCTTCTGTGAGTTCACAATATATAAAAACGTTGTTCATTTCTTTACTTTTAATGGTTTTAGCCGATGATATGACCTTCTAATAACTCTACCATTAAGCTTTCAATATCTTGATCGGTACTGCTTAATGTTTTGGATTCTTTGGCAGCAAAAACTACATTTTCGATAGCTTTTACTTTGGTTGGAGAACCAGAAAGACCTAGTTGTTCCACATCAGCTCCAATATCTTCTACTGACCACTCCTCAATCTTCAAATAAGGACGAGCAGTATATAAATCGGTATAATCTTTTGTCTCGTTTTGTAATTCAGTAACAGTACGAGCATGTTTATAGGTCATTAGTTTCTTAGCGTGACGAGGGCGACAGTCATCAGCGGAGCTAGGAACTGTAACAGCCAAAGGAAAAGCACATTTCACAGTCTCTACTCCTCTTTCAATTCTACGTTTGATGGTGATTTCCTTTTCGTTTATATCTAAAATATCTACAGCATAAGCTATTTGAGGAATTCCTAATTTTTCAGCAGTTTGAGGACCTACCTGAGCAGTATCTCCATCAATAGCCTGTCGACCAGCTACCAACAAATGAAATGGAGCTAATTTTTTAACGGCCAAAGAAATGGCATATGATGTTGCAAGGGTATCACTCCCTGCAAATTTTCTATCAGTAACTAAATATCCTCTATCGGCGCCACGATACATGGCTTCTCTAATGATTTCTGCAGCTCTAAATGGCCCCATTGTTAAAACAATAACTTCAGCACCTTCCACTCTATCTTTCACCTTAAGAGCAAATTCCAATGCATTTAAATCTTCCGGATTAAAAATGGCCGGAAGTGCAGCACGATTCACTGTACCATCAGCTTTCATGGCATCTTTACCAACATTTCTGGTATCGGGAACCTGCTTGGCTAATACAATTATTTTAAAACTCATATACTTTTTTTTTCATTTGTACGTAATAAAAAATCGACTTTTGATGCTGAAAATTCCAAAAAAACGCTTTCAAATTTTCAAATTTTAATGGGAAACAAAAATAATCAAAAGAATAGGAATAGCAAATTGTGGATCTGTATTTAGAATTAATACGATCTAGCTATCATTTAACAAAAAATAAGAGTAATAAGCTCCACTATCTAAATGATATACCAATATATATATTCTCTTATTGATTTATACAATAATAGCTTATAGTGTGTATTATCAACCTATCTGTATCATTTAGGCTTACTAATAAAACTCAGCGAAGTTTCAGCTATACCTCTCCTTTAGACCTTAGCCTAACACCATAATTCTGAAATCATTTAACACTACAAACAAAAACACAATGCTTAATATTAGTAATATATAAGAAATAACGTTCTCATGAAGAAACTACTGAAACCATAAGTCTTTTACCTTTTTACTAACTTATGGGTAGATAGCTCTTTTCCTTTGATGATATTAAGTATATATATCCCTGATTCTAGATGGCTTACATTCATGTAGTTTTGAGCATGAGTTGATAAAACCAATTGCCCAGAAATATTATAAATATTCATTTCAACAGCCTCCTCTAGACCTGTTATATATAGTCTATCGTTAACCGGATTGGGATAGGTTCTAATCTGACTTACTGGAGTTTCCTCTATGCCAAATGCTCTGGAGTTTTCATAATTAGGACTACCAAAATCATTTACACAATCCCAGTTTTCTGCAATAGAATTGTCTAAATCTGGATTTATTAGTTCCATTGTTGGACCTGCTCCATCAGCACACATTGGCCAAGGCAAACTATCGGTAAACACCACGATATCATGCAAAATACCCTGATCATTAAACAAACGAACGGCATCTCCTCCACCACTTAAACCAAATCCCAAATCACCAATATGATTAATATCATTAGGGAATACCGATTCAAAATCTTCTACATCCTTAGCAATCACCAAATATCCTTTAGCTGCAATAGAAGTAGATACCGGAAAGGTAAAAGAATTCACATCAAGCTCATCCCTAATTTGCCAATTTGAAACATCAACCTCCTCTTCATTAGGATTATATATTTCTATCCAATCATCAGCATCATGATCGTCACTCGAATTATAATTAATTTCGTTTATAAGCAAAGGAGCTACTGTAGTCTCAATAAAATGAGGAGATACCAAAGTATAGCTTTCTAAATCAATACTTATTACACTCTCTGTAGAAGTACTTGCTCCAGACCAATGTGAGAATGTATAACCTAATTCTGGAATTGCTTTTAGAATAACTGGAACCGTTTCAAAATATTCTCCTGACCAAGACAGTGATTGTATCCTTAAGTTATTATTAAGCTCAACCAATCCTTGCGAAACATCCTCAATATCAATCGTTAATTGATGCATAGCAGGCAAATCGAATTGTTCCATAATATGCTCTTTCGCACGGCTAGGTCTAGCTTCAGCCCAATCATTCATTTCAGAAACATAGTATTCTTGATCAATGGAAAAAGCATCCCATCGAGTATAATGATCATCAACTTCTGATTGAATATTATTTGAAAGTTCATTAAAATGAGAGATCACATTTTCAGGTAAAAAACGAGTATTTAACTCATCAGCATATCGATTAATAAATTGGTTTCTAAAACCTAAGTTTTCAATCAACTGCCTAAACAATAATGTTGACCATTTAGGATTTGGATATTCTTCTCCAATTGGATCCAAAGCTCTAAACAAAGCATTCTCCCAATAACTATTTGTTTGCCACCAAGGGCCAAAACCAAAATCTAAATCATATAAAATCCATTTCCACTTTCCTTCTGGATACTTCCATAATTTAAGATTATGAATTGGCCAATCGCTATTATTATAATATATTTGGGCTACTTGATATACAGCAAAGTTAGATATATCTATTTGTTCTTCTATATAATTGAAGTTTTCATTAATACTTAAATCTGTATTTTCAACATAGTCTAATAAGGCAGCATATTCTTCGTTATACCCATGGCCTTCTTGGTTGTCTGCATCTAAAATTACAATTTCATCTGGATCTACACCGTGTTTTGAGGCTAAAAAATGCTCATTGGTTTTTTCTCTCATATTATACATTCCCCAATACTCTCCATTCAAATAAGTAACAACGGGTTGGAATTCAAGATAATCAAGACCCGAACCTTCCATTAAGCTAGTTAATGCTGCATCTTTTATTGATGAAATCAACCAATCTTGGCCAGAGTTTCTAAGCACAAAAGCCTCAAATTCATCATAAGGGAGCTTATCAAAAAATGGATATTTAAACTTTGATACTCCATATTTTTTTCTTGCATAAAACGCTAAAGATCTTTGTTCATTTTGTCCTCTACTATATCCACCATATATTTTCACTCCTGCATTAAATTCTATAGCTATATCATTGCTACCTGCTTTATAATAAGCTGCATGAATAGGTCTTTCCCAATCTTCCCAGAAATTAGCTCCCCAGTGTGGAGAATCTTCATCATAGGTGCCCTCTTCTCCTAGTACATAAATTCCGTATTCTTCATCAAAGAAATTCACGGGATCAGTGGTGAGTAGCATGACATCCAATTCATGGTTGCTATTATATACATAAGTATTACTAAAAGGGCCAGCGGTGAAATAATTAGGCTGAAATATACTTGCTCTAATCACTGTGGTGCTATCAATATACAAAGGTGATGTATAAAGTGTGGAAGTGATCGTTGGCAAAGAAGCATCAGTGGTATATCTAATTTCTTGGCCTGGTGTCTGCCCAGAAAGAGAAAGGTTAATACTTCCACTAAGCATACCTCCTAATTCTGAAAACACAACTGCCTCTTCAATATACCCTTGATATTCAGGGCCGCTATTAACAGCTCCCTGACTAGGTTCACTAAGATATACTTGATTTCCAGCAGAAGAAATGCCTTGTGCCATATTTGCCGGAGCCCTACCTGCTACAAACTGATCTATAATGTCTAAATTTGGATTGCTTAATGTTAATGTTTCACCATCAGCTGAAAGCTTAAAATTAGTATGAAGAGCCACAGGAGAAAGGTTTAAAATAGCTGGAGGTTGAATCCCAATAGGATGATTGCTAGAATAACCTATTGATAAAAATGGGATTAAGGTTAAATCAGAAGAGGAGCTTTCTTGATTATGAACTTGTATAGCCAATACATTTTCGCCATCATTAAGAAGGTCTAAAGGATTCTCTACATCAAATTGGTCTGGACTATCACCATCAGACATCTGACCTTCATGATCCGTTGGGGTACCATCATCAAATTCAGGAGGATAACCTTCTATATTTGCCCTTGCAACTTCTATTCCATTAATGTAAGCTACAAAACCATCGTCATAATCTATATGGAGTATTAATGAGCTAATATCATCATATTCTTCCACAATAAATGTTTTTCTTACAAAAACAGATTTTGTTCCTTCGGGCACAATAGTTTCGTCATCGCCATCAGCATAACCAAATCCAGACCCTCCTTCTTCCCAACCCGAATCGTTAAAATTAAGGCTAGTCCATGAAGCTGAAGGCTCCGAAGTAGGGATTATATATTTAAACACATCAAATTGCTTGATGATAGTTCTTGGGTAAGAACAGGTATTTATATCTTTTGAAGAGGCCCATAAATAGATATACTCATTGGGATATAATTCAATATCTGGAAAGCTCCATTTAGACAAATCAGATTCATCATCTGTTATTTTCCAATTGTGAAGAGCAATAGGGGTGTTTCCATAATTATATAGCTCAAACCAATCAGGAGAATTCCCATCCTCATCTGATGTAATACTGTTGTTTAAAACCACTTCATTAATCCGAATATCTTGAGCATACAAAACAACAGAAACTTGTAAAACAAAAACAATAACGAATATATATTTCAGGCAAAAATTCTTCATTTTTATAGTAATATTAAACTTTAAAAAATATTAATAACTGTATTTGCTTATAAAGTAGCTATAACACAAACATTCTGATATAAATTTCAAAGATAATCAAAAAAGATATCACATATTTTTAATGTATTTATCATCTAAAATACAAGATATATAAACTCATTTACAGTGAAAACATATTATTGGATAAATCTAATTTACAAATACATTATCGGCATGTTCAGTTATCAAAACATTGAATTGATAATCTTTTTCCCAATCTACAAATTATTTATTGGTTTTGATCTGGCGCCTAATGGTTCGAGCTTGCATGATATGAGATATGGTCCATTTCTTAATATAATCTTGCATGTCTTTTAATAGAAAAGTATTTCTATAGGTATAAGCACGACCAAACTCATCAACTTTTCTAATAAAATCCTGATAAGAGCTTACGTATTTATTGATTTGAGTTTGATTATCATGATCCAGTAATTCAGGAGCAACACTGGCATATTTTTCAGTGAGCTTCTCAAGTTCTTGGAGTATTTTTTTCAATCCTTCTTTATGATTCTCTACTCTCGTATCGCTTAAGTCTCGTATTTCATCATGAATATCTAATAATTCTTCATGTTGCTTATCAACACTTGTGATACCAACTAAATAGGCATCATTCCAAGTGCGCTTTATAATTTTAGGTAATACCATAATTTTTTTATTTATTCTCACTATCGAAAGCGGTACGTGTCATCTCACCCCACTTCTGGTTGTTTTTAATGAAGAAGCTAAAGTTCCCTCGAATAGCAAAATACACATTTAATGGGTGAAACACTATAACTTCAATTAGAGCAAAAAAGATCACTTGAAGCAAATATCCATAGCCTTTATATTTATTAAACATGATAGCCTCGAATAAAACACCTAACATGGAAAAAGCAAAGGCGAAAGACAATACGAATAATGATAATAATAGATAGCTACTAGAGTTTACATCTCCAAGTATTATCAAAATTATAAAATATACAACTCCAATTACCTCTACAATTGGGGCTAACCATTCAAACAAGACCCAATATGGAAAACTCACCATACCAATTCTACCGTAACGCGGATTAAACATCATGTCTTTGTGTTTCAATATGGTATCAATAGCTCCTCTTGTCCATCTATTTCTTTGGCGAGATAGTATTTTAAACGAGGAAGGTACTTCTGTCCAGCATAAAGGATCTGGTATAAATGCCACTTTATATTTCATTTTCAATTCATTTCGCATATACTTTCTCATGCGAACTACAATTTCCAAATCTTCCCCTACAGTAGTACGATCATATCCACCCACTGCCACTACAATATTTCTATCAAACATTCCAAAGGCACCTGAGATAATCAATAATCCATCCACTTTACTCCAAGCCATTCTACCTAAAGTAAAAGCTCTAAAATACTCTAGAACCTGAAACTTCACTAATAACGCTTTAGGAAACCTAACTTTAGTAATTCTTCCGTCTTTAATTTCGCAATTATTAGCTACTCGAATTACTCCTCCAGATGAAATTACTTTTCTACCTCTTTCTTCTTCTAGAAATGGTTTCACCAGTCTTAATACCGCATCGGGCTCAATAATACTATCCACATCTACAGCTACAAATAAATCGCTCCTCGACACATTGATACCAGCATTTAAAGCATCTGCTTTTCCTCCATTTTCTTTATCTACTAAAATAAGATTGGCATATTCACTATGTATAGAACGATAAATGCCTCTAATTTTACTAGATTTCACCTCGTATTCTATTGCCATTTCCACCTTTATAAGTCCATAGTGTTCAATGGCCTTTGACAAACTATCATCAGTACTACCATCGTTTACAATAATAACATTGATTTGAGGATAATAAATGGATAAGAGACTTCTAATATTCTCGATGATACTTTTTTCTTCATTAAAGGCAGGAGCAATAATAGAAATACTGGGGAGGTTCTTATAGCTTAAAATACTTCTATAATCGAAATATTTATTCTTATTAACATAACGCCTTAATTCAACAGTAGAAAGAATAGAGATAAGTACATAAATAATAAATAATATCAATGCATATATCAGAAAGAAACTGCTAAATATATCGGAAAATGTAAAAAGTAAGGTCATAATCAATTATATAATGTTAAAGTCTGCCACTTCACGACAAGCCAATGCAATTCTTTCATCATCCATTTCTTGATATTTAAAAAACTGGGTGACATTATGCTCAAATAACATTCTAAGTGCATATACTTTAAGTAAAATACTATCATTCTTAATTACAGTATCAAGAAACTCTGTAATCCGTTCGGTTAAATCAACTTTAGACAAAGCCTTCATGATATGTAATTTATTCTCCTGGCTTTCTGTTTCATATTTGGTCAATAGGAAGTCGATATCTACTTCAGATTGTTCATTACTCGTATACAATTCCCAAGCAACTTCTCTCAATAAATCATCATTATCTTCCAATGCTGATTTTACTAATTCTCTTTGATCTCTATTTTCATTTGCACTAACCAATAATGAACCTGTTACACTCAATCTTGAAGAAGGAGATTTTATCATATCCTGATAATTGGTATTATTCACCTTTAAACTTCTATCTATCGCATTATAGATGGTATTTATAGTAAGTTTAGAAAGGTGGTATTTTTGAGTTAACAAGAAGTCTAGGTTATTTGTTTCTGAAAGCCTAACATAAGCCACAATAGACTCATATCTAAGGGCATAATTTTTACTGGTAATATATTTAGAAATCTGACGCTCATAACCATTAATTCCCAAATAGGAAGCTATTTTAAAGCCTATGATCTTTTTACTGATATTACGAGAATAAAGGAAATATTTCAATCGTTTATTAATTCTAGCATCCTCCATGAGTTGGGTAAACTTATATCTAAAATCTTCAGAAATCAAATTTTGAGTTTGAACTATCACGCTAAAAAATACTTCAGTAGCAAGATTGCTCTTTACATTTTTTCTAAAATACTTATAGATATCTTTATAATTATTGACTTCATCAAAATAATCAGAATACAAAAACTCAATCATCTTTTCGGTAAAAGCTTTTTCATATGCTTTTGCATTCTGCTGTTGTTTCTCTTTTACATATATAAAATAGGCACTAGCTATGACAAAAAACAAAGCAGCAATAAATGACCAAATACTAATATATACCAAGATATGTATCCACCAATCTAGGTGTTCAAAGTATTGATATACGGGATTAATCAATTGGTAATCTCCTATCCTTACACTGGGAACATAAAAGAAATATGTAAGAAAGATTATAAGTCCTATTAATAGTACTATAAACACTCTTCCAATTAAAAATCGAATATTACTAAGAATATATGTCATCATTAGAATCGGTGTTTATAAATGATTTCAATAGTATAACGGTTTCTAAATACACTTTTGGCCGTTTCTTCATAAGCAAAGCCAAATGATATTTTCAAATCGTTTGTTGTGGTCACCATTAAGCTTTTTTCTAGCTTAATTCGATAAGAATTTAAATTGAAATAATCCCCTATAGGATCAAGTAGATATCTTTCATCGGGAGAATTACCATAAGCCAGTTCTACACCCCAATAATTAAAGGAAATATCTCCAAACCTTCTTACGTTTGCAACAAAAGAAATAGAATTTCCATTTTCATCAATTGTATAATAAGGCCTGAAAGCAAACCAATATTTATTTAAATATTTACCAATATGTCCGGTTAAAATAGGAACATGCTTATCAGTAAAATACATATACCTTGCTCCAATTGAGGCTTCAAACTTAAGTTTTAATGGGAAGAAATATTCAATACCTGCTCTATGTTTTGGAAATACTTCATTCATAACAGATATTCCATAATTAAAATAGAAATATTTTGATTTCTTTAGCATATGGTAATAATCTACCTCCACTTGTATTCCATCAGTTCCAAATCGATTGGCATAATTTAATCTAAAAATAAGCATATTCTTTTTTATCTTAAAACCATAATCGATATAGGCTAAATGCTGTGGTTTAGGATCATTATTATCAAATAAATCAATGGCGTAATATCCAGTAATCGTATTTTTCTTACTCTTTATTAAGATATCTCTATAAGCATTAAACAAAGGAGTAGAATCCAGCAACGGCTTTTGTTCCTCTGGTTCAAAAACATTAACTGCAGAATCATATTCTATTAAACCATTATAAGCATAAAGCCTCTTCTGTGCTAAATTATAATCATTAGCATAATCATTCTTTTCCGCAAGGTCTGCTGTGTTAATCACTTCATTATATTCTTGATTCCACAATAGTGTATTTAACCAAATATCATAAAGCTCTTCGTTTTTGGGTTCATTTTTATAGGCATAGTCTATATATATTTTTGCACTATCATACTCTCCTTGCCAAGCATAAGATTTCGCTTTCATAACTAAAGCACTTAGATTACTAGGGAAAATATTCAAAACAGAATCCGCATTTTTAATCGCAGTAGGATAATTTCCTTTTATGGCCTCCTCATGTGCTTTCACTAATAAAGAATCTCTAGTCATTCTATTTTTTGCCAATAACATATTATCGTAAGCCTCCTGCATAGGAACTGAATCCAAAAGCTTCTTAACCTCTACATCTTCAAACTGTTGAACAGCCTTATTATATTGATTCAAATTTTGATAAGCATAAAGTTTCTTTAAATTCAGATTATAATCATTTTCATAACCCTCATTCTTAGCAACTTCTACAAGGTCTAATAAAGCTTTATATTCAGAATTCCATAACAGTATATTCAACCAACTATCGTACATCTGTTGATTGGTATTGTCTAATCTATTTACAACTCCAATAAAATATTTAGCTGTCATATAGTCTTCATTCCAAGCATTTACATTGGCTGCCATGATATTAGCATCTATCCTATTGGGTTCGTCCTCTAATAGTGTATTTAAATTGATCAGGGCCTCATCATATTCTCCATCCAATGCCAATTGAGAAGCCTGACTTAATAATGAATCGGCGTTCAGCTGTCCAAAGGAAATTTGAATAAACATCAAATTCAACACAATGATGAATAGGTATAATTTATTTCTCATATAGTAGCATTAAATTCATTTTGTTCCAATGAAATCCAACTGTTTTTCAAATCATATAATATCATTCGAGGGTCGATGGGTTTCTCATAAAAATAGTTAGCTCCTCTTCTTAAGGCTTTGGTTTTCATATCATGAACATCCACACCAAAATATAGGATGCTACAAGTTTCTCTTCGGTTCTGACGTAAATAAGAGATGGCCTCAAATATGGCTCCTCCAGTTACAATTTCATCAACTAGAATCAAGTCGGACTTAGACGTAATTACCGATTCTCTCAATTCAAACATGGAAGAATATATTTTCACAACAATACCATCATAGTATTTCTTGAACATATATTCCATGGTGTTGGAAAATACAGCATCCTCCGATACAATACTCACAAATACTAAATCGTTATTCATCGCTTTTGAATTTTTGAGTAATAATCATTTACAATTTTTGTAGTTAAGGGTTTATAAAAATCCCAGAAAAAACTAACTCTTTCTTGTGGTACATTTGAATAGGCAAACGAACTTCCCCAGCTTGACTTAGTAAATTTAGAGGACTTTAAGCCAATGGGATTGTCAGAAAAATCTCCTGCAAAATAATAAAATGGATAATCGCCTTCTCCTTTAACCACAGCTGGAAATACTGTTGGGATATTAAAATGATTTAATATAGAATCCCCTTCCTTATTCAAGCTTAAGTGATAATTAGAAATAACCACATTGGGATCATAAAAATAACAGATATCAAACCAAAAAGGATACTTCATTACCTCAGGTAAATCATATTCCTCACAATAATTATCAGAAGTATGAATATATGGTACTTCGTCCTCAAGGTGAATTCCATTTTCCACTATCACTATTCTATCATCGTTTCTTACAAAAACTATCCCAGATTTCTCAAATGGCCATTCTCCATATTGATTTACATAATTTCTTTTTACCCAACCTGGCAGCTCCAAGTTTACAGCAGTATCTAAAATATCAAAATATCTTCCTACCCACGTACTCCATTCCATGGAAAACATTTCTTCAAATTCTTTTCTTTCTCTTTTATTTGTAGGTGAAGCTATGATATTGAATTCTGTCATGATGAGTTTCTTCTGTTCCTTCATCCCCTTTAAAACATATAATTCTGAGGGAGTCAACTTGCCATATATATGCCTTGATCGCTCCATTGGAGGTAATTTCTTATAATTCATCGGTGCAACATTTGGATAAGCATCCCACCATTCAGCAACATATATTCCATATAAATCAGTATAGTAAAGCATATCGTATGCATTTACCAAAGAATCTAGTTGATACTCCTTATAATCATTAAAATCATTTACTTCGTATCCTCCTTTTTCATCAGGGAAAAATCCAAAATAGTCGAGCTCTGGATTATAAAGATCACCATTCGCTTTTACATATCTTTCATGGTTCAGAATCCAATTTAGAGAACTATGCTCTTGGACATCCTTATTTAAGACAGTCTTATCCACTACTAAAACACTTAATTCCTTATCCTCTTGCCCGTACCAGAACAACCAAGATATCAATGGAATACATATCAAGAGTAATAATAGAAATATAGAAATTATTTGCTTTTTCATCCAATAATTCTTGTCAAATGACCTTTTGATTTTGATTAACTCTTTGCTTTATCAGTATCTAAACTGAACACCTCAATTCTTCAACAAACATGCCAACATAGCTATAATACTCATTTTATGATAGTTAAAAAAATATCTTAAGCCTACACTTTCCCAATTTGAGAATCGTATCTTATTTTGGATGTTTTCCTATAAACAATACCATGTACACTAGTTAAAAATAGCTCGATTTTGAAATTTGGATAAAAACCATGAAATTGGTAAAAGATTCAAAAATTGAAATTATTGAAAGATAAAGCTATTATAAATGAAATAAAACATAGTAATTACCGAGAAGCTCAGAATTATTCCATTTTGCTGATTTTATCATTAATGCGATTTACCTCATGCTGATTGGGAATAAAATAATCAAGGGCTTTATCATAATACTCTTTAGCTCTTTTGGTATTTCCTTGAACTTGAAAATAATCGCCAGCTAGTTCATAGGTATAAAAATAATGAGGATTGGAATTTATCAGCTTCTCTATATCCACCAGAGCATGCTGTTCTATTTTATCTTTGAAGCTTTTAAACTGTAAAAAATTAGGATAGACTTCCAATAGAAAATTAGAATCTGCCGGAATAAAATGATTCACTAAATCATGGCTTAAGAATGGAGGATACTTTTCTTGGAAAATACTATCCAATTGATAACATAAATAAGGACCCATTTGATAGGGAGCAGTAGAAATCCAAAACTTTTTTTGTTCGGGTTTAAAGATGATAGAATGATGAGCTATCAACTGATTGATGGCTCCCTCATTACCTAGTCCAATATCTTCATTTGCCCATCCCTTGGTATCCCTCAATACTCTTGCAAAGTCATACTCGTTAAACTTATTTTGCTCTTCCAACAACTCCTCTACCCTATCAAATCTATAATCCGTTACATTCTCCTTAATATTATCTAGATTAATTTCTGAATTAGAAAGCTCCTCACTTTGAAAATGGTTGGTTAAAATTAATTCATCCTCTGATGTATGATACAAAATAGTTTGCTCAGGAGTTTTTTCGATAATAGCCATTTGATTATCTTTAGCTGAAGAAATCATGAAGCTTTCAGCAACAAAAGAATTATACTTTTGAGCTAGCTCATAGGCTTCCTCAATATTAGAGGCATATTGAAGAATATCTCTAGCAATGATAGAAACTGGTGTTTTCGCAAAAAGAGGAATTTCTGATTTGGCAGAATTCAAAGTAATCGATAATCCCTGATCATTCATGCCACTTACAACTCCAAGCATCCCTCCCCAAGTAATACTGGCAAAAGAATATCCTGTTTCTGGTTTTACAAATAAGATGATTTTGTTTTTCGCAAATTCATCACCCACATAAAAATCAAAATTACGCCCTATGAGGAGGCTAGAATCAGAAGACCGACCATTATTTACGCCAAAAGCAGTGCATTCAACTAGGTGTAGGTTTTGCATGGCATGTCCAATATCGTGAGCCGCATGGTAATTAAGTTGACGAGCATAATTATCCCCAATGAAGTTAAAATCTTCAGAAGCAAATAAAGATACGGCTTTTATTTCCCTTAGGTATTCATTTGGAATACGTTCAGGCAATTGATAGTTTATAAACGAGAGGACGTATTTTAAGAAATTAAGATAAGATTCTGAGGGAATCATCTTTTTTATTTGCTTGACAAATGCGTATTCCTGATATTTGATTAAGTTTTGAGCTAAGATTCCATTTTTGATGCCTAATTCCTCAGGACTTCCTGAAATATACATTTCCCATAATCCAAATCTATTCTTCCGTAACCAAGCATCTTGATATTGGAAAGTAGTATCATTCCATTGAGTCAATTCTTCCTTATTAATCTCAAATGCTGCTAATTCAGGCTCCTCTAATTGACTAATACTGAAGCCCCAAAGTAGAGTCATCAATAAAAATGACAATATCAATAGGAATATCAAAGCAATTACTTTCTTTAATTTCATAAGGAGACTTCTTTTCTTATTTTTTGAAGCAAATAGTCATAACCTAGAATTTCCGCACTGGTTAAAATAGCACTAATAGTGACACCTAATGCTCCATGCATATTTAAATTCTGTCCAGTGAAAAACAAATTAGGAATTTTAGTTTTCGGAAGAATGATACTTTTATAGGGGTTATTATGGTCTTTTTCTATACCATAGGCTGAGCCTTGAGGTGCGCCAGTATAATGTTCATATGTTAATGGCGTTGCGGCATACCAAGATTGGACTTTAGATCTAATTCCAGGGAATTTTTTTTCTAATTCTACCAAAAGCTTTTCCGCTTTTCTATTTTTAAAATCTTCATAACCCTCACCACGCATTCCTTTTTGAGTCCCTCTCCACTCCCCTAATTCGTTATAATTCATATAGGTAAGAATATTTGCATTATCGGCCCATTTTTGATTTTGTGTAGAACATCCTGTATAGAATAAAAAGAAATTAGGCCAGTTATCTGCATTTTGTAATCCCCAAACGCGATTATCCATGAAATGATAAAAGTTGCGATTAGAGTATGGAAAAGAATTAGGCTTGAATACCAAATACAGATTGAAAAAACTAGTTGTGTTCTGCAAATCATTAATTCGTTTCCGATACACTTTTTTAATCCTTCTATCCTCAATCATTTGCATGGTTTGAGCAGGATGAATATTTGATATAATATTCTTGGAATAATATTTATTTCCTTCCTCCGTTTCTATCCAAGTATTATCAGAATCTTCCGTGGAAATGGTAACCACTTTAGATCGATTTATCACTTCTCCACCCGCCTTCTGTATCACTTCTACTAAAGCATTAGCTAATTGCTGACTTCCACCAACAAAACGCCAAGCACTTTCAATAAACTGTCGGTTTACCAATGAATGGACATAGAGTGGTGTTTTCCCCTTCACTCCACCATATAATGAATTGGTTGCCCCAAGTACAGCCTTTAATGTATCACTTGCCTGTAAAGTTGAGATATACTCAAAGGCTCCTCCATTCAAATAATCCTCTCCTTTTTTAATTTGGTCATAATTATTTAAATAAAGAAGAGGAAATTTATCGGTAATTTTCCATAGTTTATTGGTGTATTGATCAATAACAGATTTTTCCTGAGGAAAAGATTGTACTAATTGCTGTTTAAAGTTTTCTTTGCCTTGACCATAATAAAAAGTCTTGGAGTTATTTGCAAAACTAAGCTCCTCAAAGCCATCCATATCCAATCTCTTAAGATGAAGCTTATCTAATATCCCTAAGTATTTAAAGTACTGATGTAAAAAGCCATTCTCTTCAAGTGCGCCAATATAGTTCATCCCTGTATTAAAGATGGTATGCTCACGCTTAAAAGTATGTAATAACCCCCCTATTTTCTTCCCTTTCTCCAATACCAATACACGAAGTCCATTTTTAGCTAAAACAGCTGCAGAAACCAATCCGCCCAAACCACTTCCAATAACTATAATGTCGTATTTACTAGTTGAAACCATTAAATTTCCAATAATGCTTTAACTGCACCAAGATATGATTCCTCCCAACCCTCTACTATATTTTCAAAAGCCTCCCCAGGAATATTAGTATGATTAAGTTCTACACTTGAACCTCCTCCTTTTTTCCAAATTTTCATGGTAACAATACTGGGATTTTCATCATCTTCGTCACCAAAATACCATTGTTGTACTACTTTCTCATTTTCTATAACTTCAAGTACTTTTCCTACGATATCTCCACCCCATAAAGAGAACTCAGAACCAATTTCCTTACTCATTTCTGCTTTGTCGCCTGACCACAATTCTATAGTAAATGGATTTGTCAGGGCAGTAAATACATCTTGTGGTTCTGCTTTAATCTGAAAATAAGCTTTATAGTCTTTCATGAATATGATTTTTTTGAGAATTCGAAAGTATAAAATTTGTGTGAATAGCAGCAATATTTTTTCATTTATAACTTGTTAAATAACGAGATTTAACGTAAATTTATCCAACTTAAAATTAAAGCATGTCAACCAAGGACTTCATTAACCAAGCCAATATAATACCTAAGACTTTTAGGGTAGGTATTATTTCAGGTTTTATACTCTATTCTGTCTATGGATTTCTAGACTATTATATGTTACCAGAAACACATGAACTTGCATGGAATATTCGTTTTTACCTAGTTGGCCCAACACTCATCGTCCCATTTATTCTTTCCTATCAGAGAAGGTTCCATAATTTCCTAGGACTTTTTACCACATTCTTAGTGTCAGTTGCTCAATTAGGTATTTTTTTAATGATTTTTAATGCATATCCGCAAGAACAAGGGCATGATGACTATTATGTTGGATTAATTCTGGTTATTCTTTGGGCTGCATTTATTTTTAAACTCAATTATAAAATCATTATTGTTTTTTCCTCCATAACAATTATTGTTTATGGATACTTTGCCATTACATTGCAAAATATGTTATTATTTAGTACAAACGGTCCCCATTTCCCTACTTTTTTCAATAATATGCTATTTTTAAGTTCCATGTCTTTACTTGCAACTATTGGTGCTTATCTTATTAATGATTATAATGAGAAGTTACTAGA
The DNA here is from genome assembly GCF_013166635.1 of Lentimicrobium sp. S6. NCBI lineage: Bacteria > Pseudomonadati > Bacteroidota > Bacteroidia > Bacteroidales > Lentimicrobiaceae > Lentimicrobium > Lentimicrobium sp. S6. Next base: position 71,787 of record NZ_JABKBZ010000014.1, read on the forward strand.
GGAAAAAAAACAAATTCAAAAAGCCCTAGAAAAAAGTAGAGAAAGTGACAGGATTAAAACTAGTTTTTTAAGTACCATGTCTCATGAAATAAGAACTCCGTTAAATGGGATTATTGGCTTTAGTGACATTCTACTTGATGAGCCTGATGACGAAGACACTAAAGTAGCTGCTGAATCTATTAATCGACAAGGGTACCAACTTTTAAAAGTTTTGAGTAGTATTTTAGAATTTAGTGAGTTGCAATCTAAGGCTGATTTAGGTAAAATAGAAAAAGTGGGTATGAAAACATTTATTCACAGAAACTTCTCCAATTTCGATCTTTATAAAAGCAGACATGACAAACCAAATGCAGAATTGGAAATCAATTTTTCTGAGGAAATTAAGAGTCAATATTTATATATACAATATGAAAAACTAGAATCTGTAGTAAACGCCATTCTGGAAAATGCAGTAAAATTTGGAGACAATAAACCTGTATTAATGTATGGTGAAATAATTCATGAATCTGGATTGGTGATTAGCGTAAGGGACAAGGGAATTGGAATACATGATTCTCATGGTGATGCCGTTTTTGAGAATTTCAGACAAGTGGAATCTGGTCATAATAGAAAGTTTGATGGTATTGGAATGGGACTGACCATGTCGAAAAAAATTGTCAACTTTATGAATGGAAGCATTTGGTATGAGCAGAATACAGACCGTGGAACAACCTTTCATGTTCATATTCCAAAATGCTTAAAGAGAGTCTAAGCCAAAAAAAATCCTACTCAATCGAGTAGGATCTCCATATTAAACATGTTTTATTTGAGCCTCAGTAGATCATATTTTTTATTCTGTTCTATCAATAAATATTTAGCGTTCGAACCTTTAAGTTCATCTTTATTCAAATCGAATTCATGCATCCCATTATTCTCTTTTAGCTTCATTGACTTAATCTTCTCAAAATTCTCGTCGTAATAAGTGACTTTCATTTTACCCTCTTCATTGGTTTTGAAACCAATAACTGGATTACTATCACCATCAATATTTACATTGATATCCATTTCTTCAAGTCTTTGATTTTCATTTACTGGTAAACCAGCATCAACAGCTTTGTCGAAATCTTTTTCACTAGCTGCTTGAATCATAATCATATCTGAATAAGAACCTTCACCATCAATTATCGTTTCTACTACAAAGGTTTTTTCTCCATGATTATGGCCATCTTCACCACTATAGAACATTACATTTCCACTTTTACCTTTGCTACTTTTCTTGATGATTACTTTATGTTCACCATCCTCCTCAACCCATACATTAACATCAGAGTCATGATGATGCTCCATATCCTCCTCATCTCCAATCCAAATCATACTTGTATGAACTTCAGTGGTATCATTACCATCAATAATATACTCAACATTGCTATCTTCATGCATAAACATGGAATGCTCATCTCCAATGAATATTTTATTCTTATGTGCAACATTTCTCAAATCTGACTCCTCTAAAGTTTTCAGGGCCTCATCGATTCTTTGACGAACTTCAGCTTCAATATCAAGCCCTTCCAACTCTTTTTGCAAGCTCTCCAATGCTTTCTCAACCTCTTCATTGGCTTCTTTAAGTTCCATTTTAATCACTTTACTCATTTCTGACATTTCTTCAGTCATATTAATATGAATCTCCCTCATTTGATCTTTGGTGAGCTCCATTTCAACCTCAATATCTTTCATGATAGATTCTATATCTACATCAATATCTGGTCGCATAATGATTATGGTATCAACCTCTGTATGTTCGCCATCTTCATCAACCGCTACCTTAATCACATACTTTTGTTCCTTCTTTTCTTCTTTCACTTTAGTCTGCGCAAAGCTCGTTGTGGCAAAGAATACCAAAGCCATTATTAAGGCTGAAAATTTGTAAAGATTCCCGTTTTTCATAATATCGTTTTTTTGTTTTGTTTCTGCTAGCAAAAGTAAATATAGCCGCTTTCAAATACCTTTAGCTCCGGTTAAAAATAGTTAAGGGGAGGTTAAGGTTTTAACAACAAATCAAGCATAACCACTCTGTTTTGTATTTGTAGCACAAAATGTCCTCATAGATAAACCTTTAAAATATTCGCACCCTTCTATCTCACCTATTGATTTTTTTTGTATTTTAGCTAATTAATGATTTTGGCGAAAAAGAATTAAAATAAAAGGTTATGAAAATTATTTGTTTAGGAAATTACCCTCCTCGTCAATGCGGAATTGCTACGTTTACAGAAAATTTAATCCAATCTATTTTAAAATCGGCAGAAATTAAAAATGAAATACTTGATGTGGAGATCATAGCCATCAACGACACTATTCAAGAGTATCCATACCCCGCTTTTGTGGTCAAAACAATTTCTGAGCAGAAGAAAGAAGATTATGTAGAGGCAGCTAATTATATAAATCACTCTAGCGTCGACATTTGTCTTGTACAGCATGAGTATGGTATTTATGGGGGTGAAAGTGGACTCTTTTTGCTGGCTTTATTGAGGAGGTTAAAAGTCCCTATTTATACAACTTGTCATACTGTTCTCCAAAAACCAACATTTCACCAAAAAGAAGTTCTTCAGAGAGTTGCAGCCTATTCACAAAAACTGGTAGTCATGAATCAGCTTGCCATTGGTTTTCTGAAGAATAGCTTCCAGATACAACCAAAAAAAATAGTTCGTATTCAACATGGCGTTCCAGATTTTAGTTCTTTAACACCTTCTGAGCTTTCAAAACCCAAAGATTGGAAAAATAGAAAAGTGATTTTAACTTTTGGCTTAATAGGAAGAAGCAAAGGAATAGATATGGTACTGAAAGCGCTTCCTAAAGTAATAAAAAAGAATCCCGAGGTTTTGTATGTTGTTCTCGGGAAAACTCATCCCAATATTATTAAACACGCTGGAGAGGAATATAGAGAATATTTGATGGATATGGTTCACGAATTAAAAATAGAAAACCATGTGATATTTATCAATAAATATGTAAAAGAAAACGAGCTCAAGAATTATTTAGCAGCTGCGGATATTTATGTTACACCCTATCAGAATAAAGCTCAAATCACCAGTGGAACCTTAAGCTATGCCGTTGCCAGTGGTTGTGCTGTTATTTCTACTCCCTATTGGCATGCCGAAGAGCTACTCGCCGATAACAGAGGAAGGCTGTTCGATTTTAACGATACAATAGAACTGTCGAATATCATACTTGAGCTTGTTGAAAATCCCGAAAAATTATACCAATTAAAAAGTAAAGCTTTTGAGTATGGGAAAACAATGACATGGCCAATCATTGGAGATTCTTATTTATCACTTTTCCATCAAGCAATTAAGGAGGAGCAACTATCAAAAAAAGACATTTTTCAAACCATACCCGTGCCTCAATTTAACCTGAGCCATGTGTATAGGTTAACAGATAGAATTGGTATTTTACAACATGCCAGAACCAGTATTCCTTATTTTAAAACGGGCTATTGTCTCGACGACAATAGCCGAGCCCTAGTTTTAAGTCTTTATGTTTGGAATAAAACAAAGGACAGAAAGTTACTTGAATTAATGGATGTTTACCTCTCTTATATTTCTTTCATGCAACAAGAAGATGGTAGCTTCAATAATTTCCTAGATTTTCAGAGGACTTCTTTTGTAGATGGTGTTTCAGATGATGCATTAGGACGAACCTTCTGGGCTTTAGCTTTTTTGATTAACCTTGCTCCTACTGACAGCATGTATGCATTCGGTCTTGATATGCTAAATCGATTTGAAAACCAGATACAGGACCTCAGTTATGCTCGTGGATACGCCAATGTAATTCTAGGACTAGAACAACTCATCAAACGATTTCCAGATCAAGAAAAATACAGAATTATGCTCAAGGATGTGGCAGATCGGCTATGTTATAAATACACCTACACTAGAAAGGAAGATTGGAATTGGTTTGAAGATACCATTACTTATGATAATGGATTAATGCCAGCCAGTCTATATGTGGCCTATCAGATCACGCAAGATAACAAGTATCTTCAAATAGCTGAAGAAAGTAGACTTTTTTTAGAATCTAAATGTTTTAGAGAAGATTGGCTCAGTCTGATAGGTAACGTGAGGTGGTTGAGAAAAGGAGATGATTTTGCACTTTTCGGCCAGCAACCTGTAGATGCCATGGCAATGGTTATCATGTATGAAAAAGCTTATCAGGTGACAAATGACAGTGTAATGATAGACAAACTCCTCATATCCTTTTATTGGTTTCTAGGATATAACGACCTAAACATTAGCCTCATTGATTCAGAATCCAATGGCTGTCATGATGGCATTGAAGAATTTAGCATCAATAGAAATCAAGGGGCAGAAAGTATGATATCCTATTTGATCTCTTACTTTTTCGCCGAACCCTATTTTAATGATCCTATAAATTAAGAATTTTTTCCAATCTTGTTAATAGAACACTTTTATCAATGGGCTTTTTAATGTAATCAACCGCACCTAAACCAATGCCTTTAATCTCATCAGCAATGCTCGTATATCCTGACAAAAATATGACTGGAGTATTATAGTTATGCTTATTCATGTAGTCCAACATTTGATAACCATCTAGGTTAGGCATAGCAATATCTGATAAAATGACATCGAAGGGTTCTTTTCCAATTTTCATGAGTGCAACAATTCCATCGGGAGCAATCTCAACTTCATAACCCTCAGATTTCAATATCACAGCTAGCATCTTTTGGTAGATAACTTCATCTTCCACTATCAAAACTCTAGCTTTAGCTTTTACTTGGTTAGTTCGTCCTTTCTTTAAATCGGAAGGAACCAAACTTGTGAGTAATTCCTGCAAAGAAACAGTTGCATACGTTGATGAAGTATCCGACATTGCATAAGGAATAACTAACTCATCATTATTAACGATTGAACCACAAGAGTATACTACATTGGGAACATAACCTTCTCTTTCCTCCTCATTAGGTGATAATAATGGTTCACTTAATTGTCCAATGATTTTTGTAGGGTCATCCAAATCAAGTAATAGGGCACCCATTACATATTTTCTCATCACACCAACACCATGTGTCAAAACCAACCAACCATAATCTGTTTCAATAGGTGAACCACAATTTCCGACCTGAATAAACTCCCATGGATACTTAGGAGAGTGTATTTTCAAAGCCTCTCCCCATAGATTGATATCATCGGAATACATGATATAATTATTCACACCATCTATGCGCGACAGCATCACATATTTTCCATTAATCTTTCTGGGAAACAATGCCATTCCCTTATTTTGAGCATTTTCCCCATGAATGGGCATGATTTTGAACTTATAGAAATCTTTGGTTTCTATAAGTTTTGGCATGATACTTCTACCATTATATGCAGTGTAGGTTGCATAATAACGCACAGTACCTTTATCATCGGTGAATTTCACAAATCGGGCATCTTCTATACCATTGCTTTCTGATGCTGCAATGGGAAAAATCACTCTATCAGAAATACCTGTATCCAAAGAAAATATAATCTCATAGTGGGATTTGGCCAACCATCTTATGGTCTGTAAAATATTCAGCTGTGAAGCATCAGCTTGCAATTCATGATGGGTTTCCTCTAATGCGCGGTCCATTTCATGATAATCGAAATGATCTCCTAATTTATTAAGAACTGTACTTACCACCTGATCTTGTTCGTCCAAATCGATATACCCAAACTTATTAAAATACTTATTATTAATTCCTTCAGATAAATCGGCACTACAAAAACCATGAATTTCACATAGTTTTTGACGAAAAATATCCTTGGTATATATATGATTTTTTACTTTTTCAGCTTCGTCAATCAACCTCCCTGTAGGGATGAGCTCCAGATTATTATCCTTATCTAATATCCCTCCTCTAAAAACAATAGCCGAGATATGTCCTTCTCCGGTAGCCCGGAAACTAATAATGACTCTTTTCTGACCTTCTTGAAGTCCAGTTTGATCTGGGTCTTCTACCATAGAAGGATTAAAAAATGCTGCAGATTCTATAGAATACTCGGAAGTAAAGAAAGCTCCTATGAGGAGTTTTTTAGCATCAGAAAGAATATTTAAGTCACCATTTCGATCTTTCATGATGTCTTTTGTTCTATTAAAATGCTTTAAAAAAATCTTAGATATATTTCTATGTCGACCAGAAAAGTTACGTAAAGACTGATTCAAACTCAATTTCGCTGCTTCTTCGGGCATATCAATCACTTTTTGGATAATCGACTGAACTCTAGGTTCTCCGCCAGGAAAAAAGAAACGAACAATAACTCTTTTGGGATCACTGTAAAATCTTACAGGCTTACGATTGATAGTAGTACTCATAGCTTTATAATTTGATTCTAAAGTTATGAAAATATTCTATCCAATATCAAAATAAATCTTATAATTTGGAATTTTATTATAGGGTTACCCATTTAGTTCACAAATAGTTGTATATGAGTATATTATTTTGTAAATTGTATTCAAATTCAGGAACGATGAGGATACTAAAAAACATTGATAGACAGACGTTTAAAGAAAGATTTACAACAAAAGAAG
>NZ_JABKBZ010000150.1:0-3600 GCF_013166635.1 Lentimicrobium sp. S6
TATAAAATAAGCTTTATCTGATTCGTGTATTTTATACTTATCTGACATCTAACAAAGATAGAAAATTTAAGAAATTGACTGTCTACCTTGTTGTTATACGCACGGAAAACATTTCCGCGCTAGCGGGATTTTTATAATACGAACACTATTTTTAATTACAAAATGTTGTTGAAACATACCGAAAACCATCTTCATTATATTTATAGAATAGATAAGAAAATTTATTAATATCATGATATCCTAACTTTCCCCATTCAACTGAAGGCTCAGGTTTGTTGTAATAAATGGGGAAATTTGAAACACTTTCTGAGGAAAAAAAGGTTTGATATAAATCACTATTTATACTATCTGACAAAACAAAAAACGAGTAACCTTTGTAACAAAAAGCACCGGAAAAACACTCTCCTTCATCTATTAACCTATCATAAAAAACATTGTAACTAACACCTTGTTGCAACTCTATTTTTATTGTTACTCCTTCTTGATTATTGTACACTGAACTCATACAAAAAACAAAATATAACCAAGTATCCTTTTGGTCATTATAGAGAGTGTCAATTAATGAAATGGAGTGTTCAAGAACGTTTGTAATTTTATTAGAAACAAATAATGAATCTAATGAATATGTATTGTTAATCTTTAAATCTTTATCATCTATAACACTAGAACATTGCGAATACGCACTGCCAGATAATAGAAAGAAGACAAAACCAAGTATTATTATTTTTGTCTTAGAACTCTCCTTTATAAAAATATTTTGTATCATTTTTTATACTCCTTTTATACCATCTATTACCTTGGTTGAAATGGATATTTACTTCTGCTTCAGAATTATTACTAATTACCTTATCTCTAACTGCCCTATCTCCTTCAGATGAATGTTCCGATGTTGGTCTTACAGGATGAGAATGATCAGCTTTATGTATTTTTGCATTTGGATTTCCCGTAAGAACAGCAACAATTCTACTACTTTCTGAATCTTTTCTTTCATTTCCAGAAGTTGTTACAACAGATTTTGCTTCTTGATTGTTTAAACTATAATCAACCAACCCCCATTCTTGATTCTCACCAGTTTGTTCTATTACAAAAGAAAAGAGTTTCTCACCATCAGATGTATTTTCAACAGATACATTTTGTATAGGCTTACCTTCTTCACTATCTCCCTTATTTACAACGCTTTCTATTGGTTTGCCAGAAAACTCTACAGAAGCTCCAGTTCTAGTAGTTGTTCCATCATCATTCTCAGTTACAGCATATACAACATCATTATCCGAATCTCCAACATTTTTTATCTCTCCATTATTAATATTTAATTCATATTCATCAACCACCATTCCATCAGGGTCAATAAATCTGATTGGATTGTTATAAGCATATTGATAGGGTGTCCATCTTCTTGCAATTTCACACATTGGGTCAGCCACATGCCAACGCCCCAATGCTGGATCATAGAACCGCGCCCCATAATCATACCATCATTCTTTCAAAAACGCTTTATCTCTATTATCTCTCCCAAATCTACAGTATCATTTTTTATATATAATTTTCTTCTCATACTCTCAATAGTTCTAATCTTTCTAACAGAATCTTTTAGTTCAGGGAAATAGTTTAATAAATCAATAGGAAAATATTGATAATATCCAGAATTACTCTTAATTAAATACGATAATAATTGACTATCATCATAATATTTATTTTGGTATTTCACCCCAAATCTTTCGCCCAAACAAAGATGAGTTTCATCACCATTATTAAAATTGATAACACAACAAACTCTTGCATCTAGACTACCAATTTGAGAGTCTAGCTTCAGTATTTTTAATAATGAATCAACTTGGTTTAAAACAGTTTGGTTAAAAATTACAGTATCAACAATACCTATATCAAAACTTTCTTCATTTAACAGTTCAGAACATACAAGACTTATTGGCGACTCAAAATGCCCCTTATAATACTTGATTTCTAATGAGGATATTGATTTCCGACTATCAATAGAACACTCTACAAAAATAAGGAAAACGAAACTAATTAAAAATATATTAATTCTTTTATTCATGTCTTTATTTGTTCTTATATTTCCAATCTTCTTTCTTTATTACAGTACCTTTATGATCAGGTCTTACCCAACCCTTTTTTGCTTCACCATTTGCTTCGGCTGTTTTTGCCTCAGCTCCAGTTATTACTCTTTCTTCTTCATTATTATCATATTTAATATTTTCTTCATCTACTCTATCTTGATGCTGTGTTGTTCCCCCAACTTCATCATCAACAGCATGATCAGCTTCGTGCTCTAACACTGTTGCTGGAGAAAGCTCAATACCATCAGTAGTTTTAATACCCTGATCTGAATTCCAAAAAACATATGGTTCCACTGCATCTTGTCCATTTTTGTATGTCGCTACTGCATATCCAAATTCAGAACTTCCAGATGTAGATGTGATTTTAATATCATGCCCATTTTCATTTGTTGCCGCATATTTTAATTTATCTCCACCTCCATTTCTAGTATTATAATTATAAGCTGAAATTACATTTTTAACAAAGTTGTTTTTGGGGGCATTTGCACCATTTTTTCCATTAAAACTAAATGGTGGTTGCAATTTCTTATTGCTATCCCTATAGTATATTTTAATATCATTTCCATCAGGGTCAATAAATAAAACTGGATTATTTGCTGCATAAGTATAGGGAGTAAATGAATTGTATTTTTCTGCCTTGTTATCGATTACATGCCATCTCCCCAAAGCCGGATCATAAAATCGTGCCCCATAATCATACCAAGCCAAATCAAAATCAGTCTGTAATTCTTTTCCGTTGTAAAGATACTTATTATCTGGTAAATTACTGGGCATATTAAAAGTTAATTCTTCTCCCATGCTCATACCAAAAGGATAATAGCTTTGGTCTTGTAAAATTTCACCTGCCTCGTTAAACATGACTCGGGTATTGCCTAGGTGGTCTTTTAGGGCGTATTCGTAATCGAATCCTCCATTTTCATTGGGCACTAAACGGCCTTCGCTGGTTTGGATAAATTGCAAGGTGGCATTTTCGTATACATAGGCTCCAATATAATCTGTTGTTATGCTTTCTTTGCTACCATCGTGGGTGTGTTTTCTTAATTTGCTACCATTTGCTGTATAGATATAGCCTATGCTTTTGCTCTCTGCATTATCATCTTTAAATTGAATAGATGTAGGCAAGTTTAAATAGTTGTATGTGATTTTTTCTATCCCCTTATTATCATCTTTATACATGTTGCCATTGTCATCATACAGATACTCAATGGCATTATCTATACCATTATCTTTGAAGCCAAAATTTTCAAAATTTGAGCCTGTTCCATCATTTACAGATAATAATTGGTTGTCAGTAATTCCATAATCCCGCTAGCGCGGATTTGCAATCCGTGCGTCATATAACACTGTTTACCATATCATTAAACATAGTTCTTCAATTCAGGAGTTTCTAAAATAACATTCAATACAAAAGACAACTCAGCATAATTCCGTGCAGTGCTAAACAAATATTCCTCTGGTCTTTCAACTAGCATTTCTTGAACTGGATTCTGATGAATATAGTTTAACTTCTCATAAAAGAACT
>NZ_JABKBZ010000151.1:0-3489 GCF_013166635.1 Lentimicrobium sp. S6
CGGCTGCTTCTTTTATTAATTGAAGCTTTTCTTCTTTTGTAAACTTTCTTTTTTCTGTCATGATCGTACAAATTTATAGATTTCTAACTATAACTTTGTCCGATTGTTTAAGGGGCCAAAACATTAAACGATACATTTATTCATTAATAATAAAATAATAAATCTTATGAAAAAGAAACTACTTTATGCTATTCAAATAATAATCCTGTATAGTTTAATATCAGTAAAACCCTGTTTTGCTCAAGAAGACCAGAACATTATCATACTTGATAATGTGAATATTGTGCCAATGACAAAAAATATAATTCTTAAACATCATAAAGTAATTATAAAAGATGGCATTATCACATCTATAATACCTTCCAAAAAGAAAGATAATATTAGCAATGGTCAAATTATTGACTGTAAAGAAGGATATCTTATACCTGGTTTGGCAGATATGCATGTGCATTTTAGTACTATAGAGCGTGCAAACTGGCCTATTTCGCAACCAACTATGTATGTAGCTCATGGAGTAACAACAGTGAGAGATTTGCATGGTCAGCCCTTTATTAATAAACTTAAAGAGAATATCGAAAAAGGGGAAGTGATAGGCCCGGCTATTATCACATACCCACCGATTATTAGAGGTTATGAAAAAAATTACCTTGAACTAATACAAAAATATTCTGATGAGGGATATGAAGGTGTTAAATTGTATGGTTATTTTTTTCTAGATGATTTTAAGAAAGCAATGCATAAGGCTAAAGAATTGAATTTGCATACCATTGGTCATATTTCATTTAATGTTGGTTTAGATAATGTTATATCAGAAAAGATGGATGAAATAGCGCATATAATAGAAATGACACAGGAGTTTGCAGATTTAAACAGATCAGATACTTTGGAAGTAATGGATTGGTTTTATACAAAATGGGCTTCTCTCGATAAAAAATATGGTTCATTATCTGACAAAGAATCTACACAAAGGATAAATGAAGATGCGGCAAAAATCGTATCAAAATTGGCAGGCACTGGTATCACAGTCCACACAACCCTTATTGTTGAGAAGCTTGTAAGAGATAAAGTGTTTGATGCTGACAATTTCTTAAACAGACCATTAAATAAATATCTCCCAGAGGCTGCTTTATCTAATTTTGCACTTGGTTATAACAAACATCAATCAATGTTTAAAGGCAGGGAAAACATACCTTCCCTTAGCTACAAAATTTGTGAGGCAATGTTGAGAGAACTGAAAAAACAAAACATTCCAATTGTTCTTGGAACTGATGGCGGTCCTCAAGAATTATCAGTCATTCCCGGTGTATCAGTTTACAAAGAATTAGAAATCCTTATTGATAATGGATTTTCGCCCTATGAAGCACTTTCAACTGCAACCCGAAATGCAGGAATTTTGATTGAGCAAATAACTGGAAAGAATGAAATTGGAACCATTGAAGTAGGTAAAAGAGCAGATTTCGTATTAATGGATAAAAACCCACTCAAATCTATTAATATAAACGACATTCAAAGTGTTATGATAAAAGGAGAATGGTACTCACGAGAAAAGTTGGATGAGATGATTCGGCTGGATAGCGATGCTACTCAATTACGAACAGGATTCTGGAAAGCAGCATTTAATTGTACTCAACATGATAAAATAGATCCACTATTAAATATACTTAGAGAAGAAAAAGATTCAGTATTACTTGGATGCGGATATAGTGCAGTTTTTAAGTATTATTTAAAGCAGAAGGATTTTGAAAACTTGCCAAAAGCCTTCAATGATGCATCAAAATATACTCTTGACTGGGTAGCAAAATTTCTACTCTTAAATAATTATTCCTGGTTTATTTACGAGAACAAATGGAAGCAACAATACCCAGCTGGAATTAAGGCAATAAAGGGAGCCATTGAAATATATGCGGTTGCAGCTCTTTATGATACACTTGCATGGCTGTATTTTGAAAGTAATCAATTCGACGATGCGATTACGACCATGAAAAAGGCAATTGAGATTTCTCCAAATAAAAAGGAATATCAGGACAATTTAGAGAAAATGAAGAAATTAAAAAAGTGACAGGTGTAAGAATTTGAACTTGCCATAACAACTAGATCATAATCCTGAAAAAGGATTATGATCTAGTTGTTAAACGTTTTATGTCTTAGAGAATACTTTCTTGATTTCCTGCCTATTTTAAATGTACAGGTTTCAATTCATCAATAACTCTTGCATCAACCCAATAAAAGTCTTCACTTGTATTCTCCGAATATTTTGTAAAAAATAAATATTTTCTTTCAGGAGATACAGACGGAAATCTTGTATTTTCAAAATGAGTACCCATATCAACCGGATTTATCCATTCACCTTTTTCATCTCTAAAACTGATCATCATTTTTCGATTTCCAAATATACAATTTCCATTTGAATCAAACTTACGACTATCTCTACTAAAGATAATGTAAGTTTCATCGAAACTAATATAAGGGAATGATTCTCTTGCATAAGTGGTATTAATTTTATCACTTACACTTACCGGTTCTCCAAAAACTCCATTATGGTAATGAGATACAAATATGTCATTATTACCTGTAGGATCATCATATTGATTTCTGTTAGATGTAAAATATAAATTGCCGTTATTTGCTAAACATGGCGTTGCTTCCACATATTCAGTATTAACTGGTTTCCCAAGGTTAAAAGCTTGACTCCAACCGTCTTGAGTTCTTTCAACATACCAAATATCATTATCATGCATTACTTCACTTTTCTTATTAAGAGGTCTGCGTGAGTAAAAATAAATTCTGTTTCCGTCTGGAGAAAAAGCAGGTCCTCCATCTCTGTATGTCCCAGAAAAGGAAGCAACTAAAGGCTTACTCCATTGTTTATTTTCAAATTTGATATACTTAATTACTTGAGGATATTTATCCAAGTCATGCGGTAAATGCCATAAACTCCACCAAATTTCTTTTCCATCAGGTGAAAATGATAATGAACTATGTTCCTGATCATTTGATGAAATAATTCCTAAAGCAAAAATCTCAGGTGTTTTATTTGGAGCTGATTGCTCCAGAAAAAGTTCTTTAAATCCTAATTGTTTAGAACTATATATTTTGCAGCTATGAAATAAAGCTATTTCAGCTGATATTACCAAAATTGCGATTATTAATTGTTTTAGCTTCATGTTTCATAAGTTTTAGATGTTTAATTATGTCATACGAAAATATGTTTGGTAACGTTGAGTATAAGAATAGTAGCCGAGTGCGTGGCACTTTCCTGTCAAGTTATCCCGAAGCTTCGGGAAAGCGGGCTACAACTCTTGAATTTACTACTGTCTCGGCTATTATTTTTATACTTTGTTGAACTAAACCTCCCCAAAGGGCATTAGCGTTAACTTAAGCAAAAAGCTCTTTCAATTTGTTGCTCAAAATTTAATCGATTTTTCCTTTTCTCATAAGTACAATACCTTGATAATTTAGCTAATGAGTCGCCTGGGATATTTGGGCTGT
>NZ_JABKBZ010000152.1:0-3464 GCF_013166635.1 Lentimicrobium sp. S6
TATGAGTGGCACAACTTGCTCCGGTACGAGTGGCACAACTTGCTCCGGTATGAGTGGCACAACTTGCTCCGGTTTGAGTGGCACAGTTACATCGGTATAGGTGGCACAACATGAGTCAGCCTATCCAAATACTTTAAAAGTTGTATTAATGGCTGTATTAATGCTCATTAATGAAATTAATGGGTAGGTATGGTTGGAACCTCTTAATAAAGCTTTACAACATCATAGTTGTAAAGCTTTTTTTGTGTCCCTTAAAATCCTTACAAGATCACCAAAAAAAAAAAAACAAACCCCAAATCTTTATTTTTTTCTAATACACCCCACTTTTCATACAAAAGTCTAAATTTGTAAAATGCTCATCATTCAAAGAGAATCAACAGATCCGTTTTTTAATATCGCTACTGAAGAGTTTTTAGTAAAAACCCTTGAGGAACCTTGCTTTATGCTTTGGCAGAATACTCCTTCTGTTATTATGGGAAAGCATCAAAACCCTTTGAAGGAGGTAAACATAGCTTTTCTCAACCAAAAACAAATCCCAATTATCAGAAGAATTAGTGGTGGTGGCACTGTGTATCACGATTTAGGGAATTTGAATTATAGCTTTATAGATATGGGCAAAGCAGACTCCTTAGTGAATTTTGCCAAATACAGTCAACCAATATTGGATTTACTACAAAGTCTTGAAGTGGATGCAAAATTGGTTGGAAAAAGTGATTTGAAAATTAATGATAGGAAGTTTTCCGGGAATGCATCCCATGTTTATCGTAATAAGGTCTTGCACCATGGAACGCTCCTATTCAATTCTAATCTAAAAGTTTTAAACGAAAGCATTAAAATAAATAAAAACAACATAACTGATAAAGCTGTCAATTCTAATCGGTCAGTAGTCGGAAATATTTCTGATTATCTATCAACTCCAATGACCATAAGCGATTTCAAATCTAAGTTGTTTCAACACATTCAAAATATATTTCCAGAAGCTAAAGTCACAAACTTAAATAAAACCCAAATTTCTGAAATACAAAGACTCGCTGACGAAAAGTACAAGACTTGGGAATGGAATTTTGGCTATGGCCCCAAATATACCATTAAGTCAAATTACAAAATTCAAGATAAGGACAGCGATTTCCAAATTGTTATAGCCAAAGGCTTTATACAATCCATTACCTGTTCCTCTCCTCTTAATTCTATTTGGGAAGAAGCTATAAATTCAATGATAGGCTTGCAGCACCAAGAGGAAATTATCAAACAACATTTGTATGATAATGGCTTGGGTCATGTAAAAAACTCAATACTAGAGGTTCTTTTTTAAAAAACCATAACCTTATTTATTGAATTTAATAGGATAATTTCGTATATTTATACAAATTATTTAAAACTAGCCCTATGAAAGAAAATGATTTAGTAAGTGTATTTGTTGGTACAGCTTTAAATGCAAGATATTTAGAAGCTGCTTTGGCGCAAGCTAATATCCCTTGTTTGGTTCGTAACAGTTTAAGTGAAGCAAGTCACGCTGGTTTTGGTGGCCCAGGAACTGATGACTCCTGTCAGATTTTTGTGGAATTACAGGATTATCAGGCTGCTGAAAAATTAATTTTTAATTACGAAAAATCAAGAGAAGAATAGCCATACCCGTTTCTACTAGAACAATATAAATCTAGCGAAATAGGTTTTAATCAACTATTTTGGCTAGCATATCAATAGGAATTATCCTTTTGATTCATCTTAATATTTCTTTAGTTTTTTTGTATTATTCTTCAAAAATCACAAATGACCAGCAAAAAAAAAGCAGAACTGCCCTACCATATATTTTGGTTTAGGAGAGATTTGAGACTAAATGATAATATTGGGTTACAGAAAGCACTCCTTTCTGGAAAACCTGTCCTCCCCATTTTCATTTTCGATAGCGAGATACTCTCAGAGCTTCCAAAAGACGATTCGCGAGTTCATTTCATATTCCAAACACTCGAATATATAAACCTGAGCCTTCAAGAAAAAGGGAGTGGTTTAATGGTTTATCAGGGAAAGCCGATAGAAATCTGGAAAAGCATCATTAAAGAACACAATATTGCTCAAGTATCTTACAATAAAGATTATGAACCATATGCCAGAAAAAGGGATCTTACGATAGAGAAGCTCCTAAATGACAATAGAATAGAATTCATCAGCTATAAAGATCAAGTTATTTTTGAGGAGGGTGAAATACTAAAAAAAGACCTGAAGCCTTATACTGTTTTTACTCCATATTCAAAAAAATGGTTTATAAAACTTGAGGAAGGTGAGTATTTAAAAGTCCACAAGAATAATTGGGAAAATCTGGCTAAGATAAACAGCAATATTACTACGCTAGAATCCTATGGCTTCGAGGCTTCAGGTATAAAAGTAAAGGAAATCAACTTTAAACATGTAGATCATTATCATGATATAAGAGACTTTCCAGCAATGGATGCCACTACCTACCTTTCACCACACCTCCGATTTGGAACCATCAGTATTCGTGAATTGGTAAAACAGTTATTAAAAACCTCCCCTAGTCTACTCAACGAAATCATCTGGAGAGAATTCTTCATGCAGATATTATTTCATTTTCCTAAGGTCGTTAGCCATAATTTTAAAGCAAAATACGATGCGGTCAACTGGAGGAATCATGAAGGAGAATTTGAGAAATGGTGCCAAGGAAAAACGGGATATCCTATGGTAGATGCGGGTATGCGTCAACTCAATGAAACCGGCTATATGCATAACAGAGTAAGAATGATTTGTGCAGGTTTTCTTTGCAAACATCTCCTCATCGATTGGCGCTGGGGAGAAAGCTATTTTGCCAAGAAACTACTAGATTACGAACTCTCTTCCAATAATGGAAACTGGCAATGGGCCGCAGGCACAGGCTGTGATGCTGCACCCTACTTCAGGATTTTCAATCCATCAGAACAATTAAAAAAATTTGATAAAAACTTAGAATATGTAAGAAAATGGATTCCAGAGTATGACGACTTCTCCTATCCTGAGCCCATGGTAGAACATAAAATTGCTCGTGAACGTGCTTTGGCCGCTTATAAATTAATTCTGTAAAAGGAAGGGATTTGGCTCTTGGTTTATTATTAACCTGAGTTCGGTTTTTAACTATCTGAAATTCAGTTGTTAATCGTAATATTTTTGACCATAAAATTAGGAGATTTCATGAGTATTTATTATCTTTGTGACTGACAATCAGACAATTAACAATAAATCCCATGAATATCTCCAGCAACAAAATTACCGAAATATTTTATTTAGCAGATGATTTTTGTTTTGAATTTTTCAAAACTATGGATTCTCACACCTTAGGAAATAAACAAAAAAGGAAGCCCATTTTATCAACTAGTGAGGTGATAACCATTATGGTTCTGTTTCATTTTGGCCAATTTAGAAACATGAAACATTTTTATCTTTTTTATGTCAAAAAACATATGCAATCTTACTTT
>NZ_JABKBZ010000153.1:0-3411 GCF_013166635.1 Lentimicrobium sp. S6
ATCCTGCCCATACAGGTATGGTTGGATCCGATGGAGATGGTGATACTTGGCTTAATGTCTCAGCAATTGAAGTGCAGACTTATACTTCTTCGCTTTCTTCAACGGATAAATTAATCTTTGCAAGATCTGGTTCTCAATTGAAAAGCACAAAAATCTCCGATTTAAAAAACTATATGCAAAATAATTTGGATTTTGGTTCAGGTGGCGGAGGAACGGTTTCTCCTTGGGTAACTTCAGGTTTGAATATTTATAGATCAAGTGGTAATGTGGGGATTGGTATCTCAAGTCCTCAAGAGAAATTACATGTTAATGGGACTATCCAAGTGGAGGATGGTATAAAAATGATAGGTAGTACCAATAAGTTAGTATATGGAGAAAGTTCGAATAGTATTTTCCAGATTTCTAAAAATGTATTTGGTAAAGGAGTTGAGCCTCCTCCAGCCGGAACACAAACCAATATTATAACAATAGATGCTAATAACCGTGTAGGTATTGGAACGGATTCACCAAGTGCTAAATTGGATGTGGATGGAACAGCAAAAATAAACAATACCTTGACTGTTACTGGTGAAATTTTTGCTAATGATAATGTGGAGATTGCGCAAAGCTTAGATGTTAGTGAAGACATTAGTGTTGCCGGGAAATTGCAATTTGGCACAGGTTTATCGCAAATTACTTTTGGAAGCTATAATACAGCAAAGACATTTAAAATCCTTTCAAATTTCAACCCTCCAGGTAAAGGATTAATTCAAGGAATAGCTATTTCTTCGTCTGGAAGAGTTGGTATTGGAGTTGATAATCCTACGGCTAAGTTGGAAGTAAATGGAGGAATTGTTGCACAGGATGATTTAGATGTAAGAGGAGATATTATTACACAGGGTGGTATAAATGTAAATGGAACTACAAAAACCTCAGGTTTTCAAATGACAAATGGAAGTGATTTGGGGGGCAAAATCTTACAATCTGATGCTAGTGGAAATGCTTCTTGGGTAGCCCCAGGGACACTAAATGGTGTTGGAATATGGAGTGGTGATGCTAATGTAGCTTACTATAATGGTAGTGTTGGAATAGGGACTACAAGTCCAAGTGCATCACTTGATTTGGCTGATATTCATCCAGCAGGTTATCCTTTATTAAATGTAGGGAATGATTCTTATCTTACAGATGTTGAAAATGCAAATACATTAGGGGTTTATGGCATTCAGGATAATACAATTGGAGCTATAAAATTAGGAAGTAATGGTCCGAAACTTTATGGTGCAAATAACTGTCTTGCTATTGGAACTACTCAAACACCTTCAGATTATACTTTAGCTGTTGGGGGAACTATCGGTTGTACAAGAGTAGTAGTAAGAAGTGAAAATGATTGGCCTGCTTGGCCCGATTTTGTTTTTGCAGATAATTATATATTACCCGATTTATTGGAAATAGAATCATTTGTAAAAGAAAACAAACATTTGCCTGGTGTGCCTTCTGCTGAGACAGTTGCAAAAGAAGGGCTTGATTTAGTTGAAATAAATACTATCTTATTACAAAAAATTGAAGAGATTACTTTATTGATGATTGAACAACAAAAATCGATGGAAAAGCAACAAAAAGAAATTAATGAGCTTAAGAATCTTACAAACAAACTTTAAATAGTTAATTATGAAAAAAATTATATTAATTGTATTTGGGCTTGGAATAGTTTTAGGTATTAAAGCTCAAAATTATAGCCAAATACTAATAGGGCATAATTGGCAGGTGGTGTCTTTAAGTATTGAAGGTGAGTTGTTTGTGGATGCCGACAATACCTGTATGTACTCCACTGTAATTAGTTTTGTTGATGAAGCAAACTTAACTCTTGCAGGATCTTGTAGAAGTACATCCTCAGCCAATTTCGAGCTTTCAAATGATCTGTTGATTGTGGAGAATCCCATTAATGGTAACGATACACTAACAATAACAGAAATAACTGAGAATAGTTTTTCTACATTATTATTGAAAAGACCTATATTAAACGATAGTATTATTCTAGAACCAGTAAATATAATCACAAGCTATGAAAAACTATAGATTTTTATTTGTTTTAAGTATTCTTGCGATATTAATTGTTTTGTTTAATAGTTGTTGTAAGAAGCGTACATGCCCGGATATTTCTAGTGACGAAAGACAATGGATTCCATATAAAAATAATGACACCCTGATATTTAAAAATTTTGAAATAGATTCTGTTTTAAAATTTAGGGTTTATAACTATAGAGAGGAAGAATTAGATAAAAAAGATCCGGGAGAGTTTTGCTTTTCAAGTTGTTTATCAGGCATTCAGGTGAACTTAAGGACGATTGAAGTAGATGATGTGTTAGAGTCTCCGTTTTTTTTGGAAAAGTCGGATTCTGATATATTTGTGTTATGGAGTGTGAGCGGGTTATCATCAGGAATTGAGGAAAAACCTTCTATACATGCATTATTTGATCTAAGAAGGAGTTCGCTAATTGAAGAAATAGAAATTGCTAATCAGGATCTTCAAAATGTTTATGAATTTATAACTGATTCTACACACAATAGAGGTGTAAGGAAAACCTATGTGAAGAAAGGCATGGGCTTGGTAAAAATTGTTTTCAATGATGATCAACAGTATGAATTAATAAATCATATAAAAAATGAAAAATAAGGCATTTTATATAATACTTCTAATTTTTTTGTATCAACTATCAGTTTTGCATGCTCAGGATGATACGTTCGAAGTTATTGTGAATATCAATGAGAATAACGAAAATAAAACCATAAAAGGTGAGTGCTCTATTTGGTATGGAGAGAGGGAAAATGATGGTGTACTTATGAAACCATTTATTGTTTGCGAGGGTTTTGATCCACTGGGTATGCAAGATGCAGATCTTGTAAGAAGACAAGTTGATGAACCCTTTGATTTTGTTGACAATCTAATATGGGATTATAATTATGATGTTATCATCTTAGACCTTGATAAAAACACCATGGAAATAGAAAAGAATGCGGAATTGTTTATTAAATTAATTGAAACTATAAATTTAGAGCTAGAAGAAAACGGATCGATAAACAGGATAGATGCTTTAGGTGTGAGTATGGGTGGATTAATTATAAAGTATGCATTAGCAAAAATGGAACATGAAGGAGAGGACCATAGAGTTGAGCATTATGTTTCCTTCGATTCACCACACCTCGGTGCCAATGTGCCTCTAGGTTTACAGCAAATGCTCGATACTTATCTTGGGTCACTACTTTCTTTAGCAGAGGTGAATTCAGTATTAAACAATAGGGTTACCCATTTAGTTCACAAATAGTTGTATATGAGTATATTATTTTGTAAATTGTATTCAAATTCAGGAACGATGAGGATACTAAAAAACATTGATAGACAGACGTTTAAAGAAAGATTTACAACAAAAGAAG
>NZ_JABKBZ010000154.1:0-3350 GCF_013166635.1 Lentimicrobium sp. S6
AAAAAATAGAAATAGAGGACAAATGGATTGTGGTTCATTATTATAAGAATAATAATAATTGGGAATCGATTGTTTTTCCAGTGGAAAACTCAATATCGCAATTTGAAGTTTTAAAACAAGATATGACAATCAATATGATATTCACAGCAGTGACTGCTTTTGGTTCTTATATTAGAAATGTGATGTTTACTCGAACAGATATGATCAATCAAACAAGCGATCCAGAACAATTAATTGATTTTAAAATTTCACCTAATCCTTCTAGCCAATATTTTAATATTAATTTCCATCTTGAAAATGAAGAAAGAGTAGGCATTCACATTTATAATTTGCAAGGGGAGTTAATTAAGACGCTTTATGATGGCGAAATGCTATCAGGAAATCATCATTTAAAATGGAACCCTCTAGATGAAAGCAGACAGTTAAGTTCTGGTTTGTATTTCATACGAGTACAAACTGATCATACTATATCAACTCAAAAGCTTGAATTTATAAGATAATCCATTGCATAAATAATTGAAACCATGAAAAAACTAATTATCCTATCCATTACTGTACTATTTTGCTACCAAAGCCATGCCCAAAACTGGATTGAACCTACTTATGTTACAAAAACTGGAGGTCAATATCTAGATCCTGAGTTTTGTATTGATGATGAAGGTACTTTACATTGTGTCTGGCAAGAAGTCTATAACACAGATTACAGTCAATTATTTTACAGTAATTCACACGATAATGGTTCAACTTGGTCAGATGCCATCAATATTTCTCAAAATAGTGAGTATCGTGTTTCTACTCCTCATATTGTTTGTGATTCAGAAAACAACATACACCTAACTTACGATTATAATAGTAATAGTGTTACTTCAATTCAAATCTATTATCAAATGTTTAATGGAGTAAACTGGAGTGAGCCTATAGAGCTAACCCCTGATACTCTCTGCTCCTATTACAGCAAGCTAATTATTGATCATAATGATAAAGTTTATTGCTTTTGGTACAGATGGGATAATAATGGGACTTTTTATTATAGGTATTTAGAAAGCGGAACATGGAGTGATATTATTACTCCATATGATAATAATGATTTTTATTTTTTTGTGAATTCCGTTGTCGATTCTGAAAATAATTTGCATTGTATAGGAGCTCATCATTATCAGAATGAAAATAGTTATGATGATAAACCCATCTATTTTTATTATGATTATGAAAATGATGAGTGGAGTGATTTTGAGGAATTTGGTGAAGGTTATACCTCTCAAGGTTATGATATTGATCTAGATTTAGATGAAAAACCACATTTAGCTTGGCGAGAACAAATTGAACAATCAGGCGCTCTACTAAGTCTAACATACTATAACTCGCAGGGAGAAGATGGAATATGGGATATACCTACCTATTTAGGTGATGGAAGAAACAACCAAAGAATTATTATCGACTATCAAAATAACCCTAACGTATTTCATAGAGAAAAAATAGAAGTTGAGGACAGGTGGATTGTGGTTCATTATTATAAAAATGATAATAATTGGGAATCGAGTGTTTTTCCAGTGGAAAACTCAATCTCGCAATTCGAAGTTTTAAAACAAGATATAACTATTAATATGGTATTTACAGCAGTAACTGCTTTTGGTTCTTATATCAGAAATGTGATGTATACCAGAACTGACATGATCAATCAAGTCAACATTCATAAACCATCGAACAACGTAGAAATATCACCTAATCCTTCTAATCAAAACTTTAATATTAGATTCTATCTTGAAAATGAAGAAAGAGTAAATATTCAAATTTATAATCTGCATGGGGAATTAATTAAAACCCTATATGATGGTGTAAATCTAGCTGGGAATCATCATCTCAGATGGAACCCTCTAGATGAGGGTAATCAGATTAATTCTGGAGTTTATATAATGCGAATACAAACTAATCAAGCCATATCTAATCAAAAGATTGAGTTTTTTAGATAATACTGAATTATTAACCTAACATTTGACCAGATAATCAGGAGTAACTAAAGCACCAATCTTTCCACAGAATAACTGCTCTAATACTCCCCAATCTGGTTGATGTTGCAAAACTAAACAATATGTTTAAATTTAAAGCAATTATGATTTTATTAATGGTTCTCTGTATCAACCATTTTGGCATTAGCCAAGAAAAATATGCAGTTTTAATTACTGGTGAGAAGGCTTCGAGCAGTAGTATTCCAATGTCGAGTCAATGGGGTACTTCTCAAACAGCAGGGTTGCCTTTGCCTGAATTCTGGAATGATACTTATCTTATGTGGGAAATGTTGGTCTATGAAATGGGTTATGCAGATGAAAATGTTTTTGTGATTTTTGCTGATGGGGAAGATGCTCATATTAATGATATCTTGCCAAGATATATAGCTTCCATTCGACATAGTACAGAATATAATCCAGGTGATTATATAACAGATTATAGAGCTACAAGAAACAATGTACAGAATGTATTTAATGGCTTAGCAAATGGAACATCCGGTTTTCCTGAAATAACAGAAGATGATTTTTTGTTTGTTTATACTTTTGGCCATGGAATGACTGACGATCCTACACCAAACACATCACATATGTGGTTATATGGAGAAGTAGGAGGTCCACAAGAAAAGCTATATAGTTATGAACTCGCAGCATTAACAGATCCAATTCCTGCAAATAGGAAAGTCTTTTGGATGCAACAATGCCTTGCTGGTAACTTTAGCTATGATTTAGAAGCAATAAATACTGTCTTTAACTCAGCAACACATCATGAAACTGGAAGTCCAGCAGATAATGAAACAATCGGTGGACAATCGGTTGATGAATGGGATTATTATCAAACAGTTCCAAATGATTTTGCTAAACATGGTGAATTTAATTTTCATATGTATTCATCCACCATGGGAGAATCACCAACAGGAATAAATAATTATGATGGTGACTTGTATATCAATGCCGATTTAAATAATGACAATGTTATTTCTGTGTATGAAGCCTCATATTGGCATGGTATAAAAGAATCAGCTCCAGAAACACAAAAATTTGTTGATCTAGGTGGAATTGGAATATATACATCATTGAAGTACCCTACACTTCTTTGGAAAAACGCCTACTCTAATGAAACCTATAGAGGAATTATTGGTATCTCAAAAAGTTTTTCTGTTGAACCAGGAGTCGAACTCACTTTTTTTAACAAATCGAAAATAGAAGTATTAAATGGTGCAGAACTTACTGTAAAAAAGGGTGCTACACTTACCATTGGAAACAATGTTGATATCACCAATGGTAAAATAATTATTGAAGATGGTGCAACAGTAAATATTGATACCGATTTGTACTTAGATAAAA
>NZ_JABKBZ010000155.1:0-3285 GCF_013166635.1 Lentimicrobium sp. S6
TGAGTTCTCCGCTAATGAACTCATAATTATAAGCACCGGCTTTTAAGCTGCGGGTATCCCATACCTTTTGACCTGTTTCGCCTGTTAAGTTGAATTGGGCCACTTGTTTACCATCAATGCTTTTGATGATCAACTCGGCTTTTTCGCTTGCTATTGGCAATTCCTGTGTCCTTTTGCCTTGATGCTGCCGAGAGAAGCGACACATAAGCTCAAATAAAATCAATTGATAAGCGAATAAAAGAACTAAAAGATCAAGAAAAATCAAAGCTATCCCCCCGTTAGGCCGGAGCTCGCCCGCTGCTTTTTCGGGCCAACGCGCTGGTGTTCCATATTTAGGTTTTGCTAGCATTTGCATATTTCTCTTTTATTTAAGCAAAAACTTCCCACGATAGACCTCCCCGCCAATCTCACCCTCATAAAAATAAACAACGCTGGCAATGCCACTACACTCCCAAATGAGTTTGCTCTGGTTTGGTTTTATATTTAATGTGGCGATGACTTTACCATAGATATCTTTAATTTGGATTTGGCTTTGTTTATTGATATCGGGCAGCTCAAAGGTAATTTGGCTGGTGGCTGGATTTGGATAGAGATTAAGCTTTTTTATTTGCTCTTGTCCCACTCCCAAACAAGTTCTCACCAAAACTTCTTTCTCATTAGAAAACTCCTCTATATCACATTTATTGAGGAGGCCTGTTTTTAGGCTTACTTGTCCTTCGTATGTTGGATTCCATGTGATTATGGCCGTATCTTGTTGGTTTAGGATAGTTCCTGCGCTTTCTGGTTGTAGGAACCAGTTGGTTTCTAGGCTCTCATCTTCTATTGTGGTGGTAAAAATAGTATGGGTATTGGTGGCAGAGCAAAGGCTATCGGGACCTGTGATGTCTGCTATATTTAGGGGTGGGTAAACCATAATTTCTTTGGGTGTGGAGTAGGCACTCTCGCCATACTCGTTTACGGCTCTTACTTGTAGCCATGCGGTATCTTGAAAGTTGGGGTTCCAAGCAATTAATACACTATCGTGCATTTCTGTGATTTCGCCAGCCTCCTCTGGTAATAATAACCATTGGGTTTCCATGGTGTCTATTACTAAATCTGTGCTGTAGTAATTCTCTGTTTCTATGCTCAAACAAACACTGCTGTTGCCTTGAGCTTGGCTAGGGATAAACTCATCCATATCTTGTATTTCGAAAATGTAGATATCTTCGTTCCATTGACCTGGTGCATGGTAGCAACCAAAAAACCATTTGGTCACCGCTGCAATATATTTGTATTCGGAGACCTTAATAAAATCTGGGGTCTGAGTATAAATCATTTCAGGAAATGGTTTTTGATAGATTAAATCTCCATCTTCATTGATTTTAAACATCCATACAATATAGGAATTGGAAACATTATCATTTCCTTGCACATCATAATCATGGGATTTGGTAGCTGAAAACACCGTAAAACCTCCATCCTCATTTTCAAACATTTTACTTCCAGAATCCCAGTCTGTTCCACCATAGTTTTTACTCCAAATAACATTACCATAGAAATCTGATTTAAGCAACCATATATCAGTACTTTCATCAGGTGTGCCATAATGACCACTTAAATCACCATCTTCTGACGTGGATGATCCTATAAATAAAAAGCCATCCTCTATTTCTATTACATCTCTAAAGGCATCTTGATGAGTACCTCCATAACATAGATTCCATTCAATCTCACCTTCATTATTGAGTTTTATGGCCCAAGCTTCCCATAATAATCCATCATGACCATCACAATAAATATTACCGGGTAAATCATTATCACCACTTGCTGTTAACATATAACCTCCATCACTGGTTTGGATTATCCCCCCCCCCTCATTTGGCCTTATATTCCCATAAGTTTTAATCCAGTTCTTAGTACCATCAGGATTTAAATTTACTGCCCAATCATCGTGAAAACCATAGGACACTTCTTTATCTCCATCAGTAGATGATGAAATTCCCACTTCCATTACACCTCCACTATGACTTAAGCAACCTCCTCTAGGCATTTCCTGTCCAGATCCACCATAAACATCTTGCCAAATAATATTAAAATTGCTATCTGCCTTTGCTAACCAATATCCATTTGAAATACTAACATCATTGGGACTGGTATCACCTAAAAAGTAGAATCCTTCTGAACCATTATTCAATATTTTTATTCCATTGGCATGAGTTCCATTACCCACATAACAGGTATCAAATATTTTATTTCCTTTACTATCTATATTTACCAACCAAGCTGCCCCCTCTTCATAGGGATTATTGCTTACATCACCATCATGGCTTAATGTAGTTCCAAAAAAAAGATAACCATCCTTATGTGGAATGATACTCCTTACTTTATCTGTATCTATTCCTCCATAGCATTTTTCCCAGGTTTTAACGAAATTCTGGCCAAACACTACAAATGGGATTAGTAAAATTAATAATAGGCCTTGTTTTTTCATTTGTTTATTTTTTATTTCTATTGGACAGAATCGTTTCATCAAAAAAATAAAAAGTCCTGAAATTAAATTATTCAATTTCAGGACTTGATACTACTATTTAGTTATTATTAGTTTTCCACTTTGTTTGAGTTCTCCGCTAATGAACTCATAAATATAAGCACCGGCTTTTAAGCTACGGGTATCCCATACTTTCTGACCAGTTTCGCCTGTTAAGTTGATATGGGCCACTTGTTTGCCATCAATGCTTTTGATGATCAACTCGGCTTTTTCGCTTGCTATTGGCAATTCCTGTGTCCTTTTGCCTTGATGCTGCCGAGAGAAGCGACACATAAGCTCAAATAAAATCAATTGATAAGCGAATAAAAGAACTAAAAGATCAAGAAAAATCAAAGCTATCCCCCCGTTAGGCCGGAGCTCGCCCGCTGATTTTTCGGGCCAACGCGCTGGTGTTCCATATTTAGGTTTTGCTAGCATTTGCATATTTCTCTTTTATTTAAGCAAAAACTTCCCACGATAGACCTCCCCGCCAATCTCACCCTCATAAAAATAAACAACGCTGGCAATGCCACTACACTCCCAAATGAGTTTGCTCTGGTTTGGTTTTATATTTAATGTGGCGATGACTTTACCATAGATATCTTTAATTTGGATTTGGCTTTGTTTATTGATATCGGGCAGCTCAAAGGTAATTTGGCTGGTGGCTGGATTTGGATAGAGATTAAGCTTTTTTATTTGCTCTTGTCCCACTCCCAAACAAGTTCTCACCAAAACTTCTTTCTCATTAGAAAACTCCTCTATATCACATTTATTGAGGA
>NZ_JABKBZ010000156.1:0-3267 GCF_013166635.1 Lentimicrobium sp. S6
CCTCCACTTCTAAATGCATTAAGCATTTACAAAGAGTTCTTTGACGTATTGAAAGATGACATTGATAAAATAGAATAAAAATAACGAGCGCCGATGCGACGAGCAAATTTATTTGCAAATCAACTTGGCAATAGATAAGAAAGTAATTAAGGGCGCATGGCGGATGCCTTGGCTCTCAGAGGCGATGAAGGACGTGATAAGCTGCGATAAGCTTCGGGTAGATGCAAATAATCTATTATCCGGAGATTTCCGAATGGGGCAACCCAGTACATTGAAGATGTATTACCCTGTTTACAGGGGGCGAACGCGGTGAACTGAAACATCTTAGTAACCGTAGGAAGAGAAAATAATAATGATTCCCCAAGTAGTGGCGAGCGAACGGGGATTAGTCCAAACCAGTTTTGTTAAGGCAAAACCGGGGTTGTAGGACTGCGATGTGGTAGTAACGAATATAGCCGAACACCTCTGGAAAGGGTGACTATAAAGGGTGAAAGTCCCGTAGGCGAAATGTTCAATACACCTAGCAGTATCCTGAGTAGGGCGGGACCGGTGAAATCCTGTCTGAATCCAGCAGCACCATCTGCTAAGACTAAATACTCCTGAGAGACCGATAGTGAACAAGTACCGTGAGGGAAAGGTGAAAAGTACCCCGAACAGGGGAGTGAAATAGTACCTGAAACCGTGCGCCTACAAGCGGTCGGAGCAACCTTGTGTTGTGACGGCGTGCCTTTTGCATAATGAGCCTACGAGTTACTCCTCTCTAGCAAGATTAATCACGTAAACGTGAGTAGTCGAAGCGAAAGCAAGTCTGAATAGGGCGACAGAGTTAGAGGGGGTAGACGCGAAACTCAGTGATCTACCCATGACCAGGTTGAAGAAATGGTAACACATTTTGGAGGACCGAACCAGTTGACGTTGAAAAGTCTTTGGATGAGTTGTGGGTAGGGGTGAAAGGCTAATCAAACTGAGAGATAGCTCGTACTCCCCGAAATGTATTTAGGTACAGCCTCGTGTTAAAGTGTTATAGAGGTAGAGCTACTGATTGGGCTAGGGGGCTTCACCGCCTACCAAACCCTGACAAACTCCGAATGCTATAACATGTTTCACGGGAGTGAGGCGTTGGGTGCTAAGGTCCAATGCCGAGAGGGAAAGAACCCGGACCATCAGCTAAGGTCCCCAAATGTGTGTTAAGTTGTACTAACGAGGTCCAATTGCTTTGACAGCTAGGATGTTGGCTTGGAAGCAGCCATTCATTTAAAGAGTGCGTAACAGCTCACTAGTCGAGCGATAGGGCATGGATGATAATCGGGCATAAACACACTACCGAAGCTATGGAATTGAATTTATTCAATTGGTAGGGGAGCATTCTAGTTGCATTGAAGCAGTAGCGGCAAGCTATTGTGGAGCGGCTAGAAAAGCAAATGTAGGCATAAGTAACGATAATGCGGGCGAGAAACCCGCACACCGAAAGACTAAGGTTTCCTGATCAACGCTAATCGGATCAGGGTTAGTCGGGACCTAAGGCGAACCCGAAAGGGGTAGTCGATGGACAATCAGTTAATATTCTGATACCACCTTTAATTGCGATGAGAGGACGGAGTAGTGAAATTCCCGCGTACTGACGGAATAGTACGTTGAAAACTGTAGGTATATGGAGTGTAGGCAAATCCGCACACCATGCTGAAGGTTGATAGTACCACGAGTCTTCGGACAAGTGGATAGTGGAGCTAATCATACTTCCAAGAAAAGTCTCTAAGCTTCAGATTATAGGTGCCCGTACCATAAACCGACACAGGTGGTCGAGGAGAGAATCCAAAGGTGCTCGAGTGATTCATGGCTAAGGAACTAGGCAAATTAACCCCGTAACTTCGGGAGAAGGGGTCCCTACTTCGGTAGGGCGCAGAGAAATGGCCCAGGCGACTGTTTAGCAAAAACACATGGCTTTGCAAAATCGTAAGATGACGTATAAGGCCTGACACCTGCCCGGTGCCGGAAGGTTAAGTGGTGGTGTTATTCTCTTCGGAGAAGAAGCACTGAAATGAAGCCCCGGTAAACGGCGGCCGTAACTATAACGGTCCTAAGGTAGCGAAATTCCTTGTCGGGTAAGTTCCGACCTGCACGAATGGTGTAACGATCTGGGCGCTGTCTCAGCCATGAGCTCGGTGAAATTGTAGTAACGGTGAAGATGCCGTTTACCCGCAATGGGACGGAAAGACCCCGTGAACCTTCACTACAGCTTAACATTGACTTTGGATAAATCATGTGTAGGATAGCCGGGAGACTGTGAAGCTGGGCCGCTAGGTCTGGTGGAGTCATCCTTGAAATACCGGCCTTGATTTATTTGAAGCCTAACCCGCATGCGGGGAAAATGTTTGGTGGGTAGTTTGACTGGGGTGGTCGCCTCCAAAAGAGTAACGGAGGCTTTCAAAGGTACCCTCAGTATGATTGGTAACCATACGTAGAGTGCAATAGCAAAAGGGTGCTTGACTGTGAGACTTACAAGTCGACCAGGTACGAAAGTAGGATATAGTGATCCGGTGGTTCCGTATGGAAGGGCCATCGCTCAAAGGATAAAAGGTACTCCGGGGATAACAGGCTGATCACTCCCAAGAGCTCACATCGACGGAGTGGTTTGGCACCTCGATGTCGGCTCGTCATATCCTGGGGCTGGAGAAGGTCCCAAGGGTTGGGCTGTTCGCCCATTAAAATGGCACGCGAGCTGGGTTCAGAACGTCGCGAGACAGTTCGGTCCCTATCTATTGTGGGCGTTAGAAGTTTGAGAGGACCTGACTCTAGTACGAGAGGACCGTGTTGGACAAACCTCTGGTTTACCTGTTGTGGCGCCAGCCGCACCGCAGGGTAGCTACGTTTGGTTGAGATAAGTGCTGAAAGCATCTAAGCACGAAACTCGCCTCAAGATGAGACTTCTTTTAAGGGTCGTTAGAGACTATGACGTTGATAGGCTGCAAGTGTAAAGGTGGTAACATCAAAGCTGAGCAGTACTAATTACCCGTAGCTTTTAATCTATTAAGCTCATTATGTTTACAATATTTTTGAAATTCATCTTTCTTTACTACGTCATTGTATTAGTACAAGTACTAATATCAAGATATTGTGGTGATTATGGCAGCGGGGTACACCTCTTCCCTTTCCGAACAGAGAAGTTAAGACCGCTAGCGCTGATGGTACTGCCAATGGTGGGAGAGTAAGTCGTCGCCACTCCTTTATAATAGCAAGTTCAATTTTTTTGAACTTGCTTTTTTTATA
>NZ_JABKBZ010000157.1:0-3250 GCF_013166635.1 Lentimicrobium sp. S6
CAATACCATCGTAATCCTCTTTCTGAACCTGCTCGACAAGTAAGGCGCTAAAACCCATAATTCCATTGAAAGGACTTTTGAGATCGTGGGCTATGATAGAGAAAAATTTGTCTTTTTCGGCGTTGATATTTGAAAGTTCTTTGTTTTTCTGAATTATTTCGGCTTCCGTTTTTTTTCTTTCCTCAATATTCCTGGTTACACCAAGAATTTCGATATCACCTGAAGGGTTGAAGCTGAATTGTGTTGATACTTCAATCCAGATAATCTCTCCATTTTTACAATACTGTTGCAGTTCATTAATATAATAATCCGTTACTTCGGGATGTGCAATAAAAGTATTTACATTTTTGGTTATCGTGTCCTTTACTATTAAAACCGAATCAGGCGTTAGCGAATCTTCTATACTTTCATTCATAGCTTCACTTGCAGTTACACCTCTTAATTGAAATACCGATGGGCTGATATAAGTAAATTTACCGGTATTTGCATTCAGAACCCAAATTACATCTACCATATTTTCGGTAAGCAAACGGTATTTTTTCTCACTTTCGCGCAATGCATCCTCCGCCAGCTTGCGCTCGGTGATGTCGCGTTCGACATACAAAACACCAGTTGGAATATTGCTGGCATCGAGAAGAATATTGGCATTGACTTCAGAATAAAATGTACTTCCATCTTTTCGTACCATCAGATATTCGCTAGCTCCTGTCAAAGTGCCATTGAACAACTCATTTATCAAATAAATCGCTTTTTCATGATAATCAGGATGAAGAAATTCCATGATATTTCTGCCTAACAGCTCATCTGTTGCGTCATAACCCCACATAGAACCACTTTTCTCCGTTACAAACTGTATTGTTCCATCCAGTGCAGCAATGGCAATACCATCGGGTGAAGTTTCAATAATTTTTCGAAATCGATATTCGCTTTTTTGTAGCGCTTCCTCCGCCTGCTTGCGCGCGGTGATATCTCTAGTAATGTTCATCAATGCAGGCTGGTTCTGATAATTTATCAGAATGACTTTTACCTCAGTATGTCTGTCATTTCCGGCTTTATCCCTGATAATTGTTTCGAAATCAACACTGCCTTTCGTTTGAAGAGATTCTATCCTTTGAAGCATAATATTTTCCAGAACTGGCACCTCCAATTCTTCGAGTTTCATCAGCAGTAATTCTTCTCTGGTATAACCAAACATCTCGCAAGCTGCTTTATTAAATTCAATGAAGTGGGATGGTTTTCCATCAGTATTGAGACTCATAAGAGAAATACTGTCCTTGTTTGAATCGAAAAGCATCTGGTACTTTTGTTCATTTGCTTCCGCCTCTTCTTTGGCAATAAGTAATTCTTCCTCCGCCTGCTTGCGCTCGGTGATGTCGTGAATGATCGAAAAGAGCATTTTTTCATTATTTATTTCCATTGGTGTTGAATGGACTTCGACTGTGCGAATTTGACCATTCTTCAATTTATGGGGGAAGGTGAAATAATTTAGATGTTGATTTCGTGCATTTTGTATCTCCTTTGCTACCTCATCATTTGATAATTGGTTTATTTCCTGGATACGCAGATCGCATAGCTGTTGATGAGAATATCCGTAAAATAATTGAGCCGCAGAGTTTGCATTAGTAATCGCACCGCTTTCCGGATCGATTAAAAGCATAATTGCAGCGTGATCATTAAACATTTTACGGAATTGTTCTTCGCTTTCCCGAATTTTCTCCTCCGCCTGCTTGCGCTCGGTGATGTCACGCGAAATGCCCTGCAAGCCAATGGGGACTCCATTTTCGTCGCGTACGAAGCTAACATGAATTTCCATCGGAACCATGCTGCCGTCTTTCCTGCATTCTTTAATTTCGATGGTGCGGCTGCGGTTTTTGTCCACTGCCGGGTCTTTTTCCTTTTCGAGTTCTTCATGCAAAAGGGAATGTATTTTTTGCAGGGTTTCGGGCGAATATCGTTCTTCAATGCTCAGATGCAGGTATTGGTCGGCAGAAAAACCTAAAATCCTTTCCACCGATGGGCTGATGTAGGTGAAGTTTAGTTGCAGGTCGATTTCCCAAACAAAGTCGGTCATGTTGTCGGTGATTGTTTTGAGCCTTGCTTGTTCATTTATCACTTTTCTTTCCTCATCTATCCGGCTCAATAACATGCCTGTAAGGTCGGCATAAGTTTCGAGGGTTTCCCGGTTTTGCAATTGGCTGCCGCGTTTAAAAAATAGGACAAAATCGCCAAGCATGGTGTTTTCGCTTGTGGTTTTTACCACGGCAACCTGCCCGATGTTAAAGGTTTTGCTTAACAGAGTAATGATTTTTTCGGGAATTGTGGTTCCGGTTAAATCAGTAAGCTGCTGAAAAATCGTAGTTTTTTGCTTATCGATTTTTTTCTGCCGCTCGGGGTCGTACACCCACTTTTTGCCACGGGGGTCGAAGCCGAGCAAGGAAATGCCTTTTTCGATATGTTTATTCATACCCGAAAAAGCGATGGTTGAAAAATCGCGTCCTTTTTCATCGAACTTGTTCAGCACGGCATAGGTAGCGCCGGATATTTCCCGGGCTTTGTCGGCCACGTATTGCATGTCGATGGTTTGTGCTGTGAAATTATTAAATGTGGCAGCAATATCTGAAAGAGACTTTTGTGCTGAGATATCAGTAAAAACGGTTGAGAAATAGTATTTTTGGTTTGAATAGGCATGCACCTTGTACCAACTGCCCATTGGTTTTGAATATTGTTCAAACTCGCTTTCACCACCATCAAGGGCGATATCCCCGTAATATTGCACCCAGTCGAAATTGCCTTCGCGGATACCGGGCAGTACTTCACACACGGTTTTGCCAATTATTTCTTTGGCTTTTAGTCCGGTGATGCGTTCAAAGGCAGGGTTGACTTCCAAAAATTCATAATCGGTGGGTTTTCCCTGTTCATCAACTATAATCTTATGGTACGCAAAGCCGAAAGGGCTTTTCATAAGAATTGATTTGTAGTTTTTGTCGTCCATATCTTTATTTTTTTATGCTACTCTTGTTATTAGTTGCAGTTGTATTTTTTTAGCATTGGCTATAACGTTTCGCAGTTATGGAGCGTGCCCATTTCTACGAATACTCTTTGATTATTGCTCAAATTTAATAATAGGGTTACCCATTTAAGTCTCGTGTAATTTAATCGAAGCGTAAGCAATCGGTTTATGCTCTACGCATCTCTGAATGATTTTATCTAAAATTGATTGGCGATGATTCCTTCTGTTAAATCTAAAGAA
>NZ_JABKBZ010000158.1:0-3235 GCF_013166635.1 Lentimicrobium sp. S6
GACATTTTAAGTTCGAACTTTTTTGGCCGCTTAAAGAGTTTTTAAAATAAAAAATGCCCTGAAGAATGACTAATAATATAGATTTTAATGCTTTGATTATTTGGTGATTTGAAGGAGATGAAACCTATAAATTGAAGAGTTCAAAACGCTTGGTAACAAAGGCTCATACATAATGTGGGTTTTGTAGTAGAATAGAACATATAAACATAAAATAAACATCGGAGTAGGCAGATAGATAATGGCTTTGAAAACCACACTATGCATAGCCTAGGACGTTGGCAACAAGGCGAAAGCCCACAGCACATTTAAGCACATTTGGTTTTCTCAAACCACAAAACAAACAAAGAGAAAGCCAAAAGAGCTTAAATTAGGGCTGACACCAAATAAATAATGAAATGGCTAAAGTGAATATTAAAATGTCAATAATAGATATATTTTTTAAAACTTATTAAAATGAAAAAAATACTATACATATTATTATTAAGTACATTAACAATAAATACTATTGCACAAAACTGGACAGAACCAATACAAATAAGCACTTTGCAAGGTGTAAATAATAATTCCGACTTTTGTATTGACAATTTAGGAATTATACATTGCGTATGGAGTTATAAAGTTGAATCAAACTACAAGCATATATATTACAGTAAATCTACTGATGATGGACAGACTTGGAGCACACCAGAAAATGTATCACAAAACACTAGTCTTTGGATGGAAAACCCACATATTGTGGCCGACTCAGAAAACAATTTGCATTTAACTTACGATTATGATGTAATCAACCCAGGAGGTACACTTATTGTATACAGGAAATATGAAGACAATATGTGGAGTTCTTATGATACTGTTTCAATTGCTTGGACCGGAGCCAGGCACAATCGACTGGTAATTGACCACAACGATAAACTATACTGCTTCTGGTTTCATGATTTCCAAAATGGAACTACATTTTACCGAGTGTTGGAAAATGGTGTTTGGGGTGAAATACAAATCCCATATAATAATAATGATAGTTATTATTTGGAAAGAGCAGTAGTTGACAATACAAATAAGATACACTGTTCCGGTTATAGGTATTTTGAGGGTCAGTCTGCTTATGATCAAAGGATAGTTTATTGCACATATTGGAATAATGCATGGTCGGATTTATTGCAAGTAAGTTATGATTATGATGCCTGGGCGGGAAATGATATCACACTTGATAATGATAACAACCCCCAAATTGTTTGGAGACAAATGATAAATGACAATATTCCTCCAGATAACGGAACGCTCTTTACAAAATTTGACGGTACTAATTGGTCAAATCCGATAATATTAGCTGAAGATGCAAGCGAGCAAGCCATTATTGTTGATTTAAACAACAAAACCCACATTATTGATAACGAAGAATTTGAAGATGGATATCGATTGGTTCATTATCAATTACTGAATAATGAATGGGTGGGAGAAATAATTGATGAAGGTGATTTTGGAAATTATGGTAATAAATTAATTAGTAAAGCTAATTATTTATATCTTGTAAGTGCCAAAGCGTATAGCTCTTCCCCTAACCCTGACATACCTATCGTAATAAGAAAACACGAAATAACAACCAGTGTAGAAAATAGCCCCATAGTCATTGATTTATACAATATTTATCCCAATCCCACAAAAGCTCATACAACAATTTCGTATTCAATAAAAGAAACAGAACTCATTTCAATAAAAATCTATGATATACAGGGTAAATTAATAAACACTTTATTAGAAAAAAAACAAACGCCTAACAAGTATCAAATTATATGGAAGGGTACAGATAAAAACAATAAGGAGGTTAAAAGCGGCTTGTACCTAATCCGTCTGCAAACTGGCAGGCAATTTATAACACGTTTAGTGGAAATAATAAAATAAAAAGTTAACTGACAAAACCGGCTAAAAGGAGCAAGTATGACTAATCATCGCGAAAGAAAAAATCATACTGCTCCAGCAACCAGTTTGAGTCGCAAATTTAGAAATTATGATTAAAGTAAAAATTTTATTTGTAGTATTTATGGCTTTCGGCATTAGCCATCTAGCAAATGCATAGAAAAAGTATGCTGTCTTAATTACCGGTGATTATGCTGCCACTCAAAATTCCATTCCTGAGAGTGATTTATGGAATGGAGGTATTAACAAGGATGAACCTGAAGATTACGACGAATTTTGGAACGACACCTATTTAATGTGGGAAATGCTGCAGGAAAAAGGTTTTTCACAGGAGAATATTATTGTACTGTTTGCTGGAGGAGAAGATTACTCAGTTACTAATCCAAATATTGCTGCCAGATACAAACCAGTTGATCCTACTGAAACCGTAACCGATTATTCTGCAAGCATAGCCAATGTAAACACTGTTTTCAATGGTCTGGCTAATGGAACAGGTGATTTTCCCCAGATAACACCCGATGATTTTCTTTTAGTTTGGACATTTGACCACGGAGGTCTTGTAAATGGTAATGCTACGCTTCATCTTATTGATGGTGTCATTACTGACGACGACTTTGCTTCACTTGTAAATCCAATACAGGCTAACAAGAAAGCATTTTGGATGGAGCAATGTCATTCAGGTGGTTTTGCCGATGAACTTGAAGGGCCTACTACCTTTTTCCAATCAGCTTGTGAGGAAGAAGAAAGTGCTTGGAGAGCAAATGATACCCCGGAAATTGAAAATGAAATTATAAATAATATTCCATATCACCATGGCGAGTTTTTTTTTCATGTTTTTTCCGTTGCTAATGGTTCATCCCCAACCGGCAACCTTGAATATGACGATACTCCTTATACTGATGCCGATGAAAATAACGATAATTATCTTAGTTTATATGAAATATGGGAATGGGCAGATGATCAGGAAGATAATCCAGATGCAGAATCCTTACTATCCGATGAGGGTGACATTGGAGAATATACTTCACTAGAATACCCAACCTTACTCCACGTGGATATTACAGATAATGAATCATACCGGGGTTTGATAGGAATTTCGAAAGATATACATGTCTTTCCCGGTAAACAACTTCAACTATTTTCCAATGCTGATGTTTATCTACTAAATAATGCTAATTTGATTGTTGATGCTGGTGGTCTAGCCCCCTATTAATCGGACTATTTTAATTTAGGTTCAAATATATGTGTTTTTCATTACTTATTTTCATAATATTGCTTTAGCAAGAAACGACTGAAGGTGACCTTTCTGCCGGTGGTTGTT
>NZ_JABKBZ010000159.1:0-3226 GCF_013166635.1 Lentimicrobium sp. S6
TGACTGTACATGTTTATCAGAACCAAAGCAGTCGGTTCTATTTCCATCACCTCCAATGTCATTATTTTAAAAGCTAAAGCCCTTTGCTGAAAAATCTAATATTCTATAATTCACCGATTACACTTCGACGTGTTTGGGAAAAGCCACCCCGCCTAATTCCTAAGTCTATTATTGCTTAATAGCATTGTAACTATGAAAAGGCTAAAAACCATTGCTCCCCATAATTTTTAATGTGACCCCAAATAAGGTGAGGTGCACAGCGAAAATAGCATAGAGCACAGGGCCCACTAATGCGGGCATGTATTTCTAATGGGGTCTATTTGGGTTTTCACAAATGGATTTTTCGTTGGAACTACCAGCTCTTCTCTTCAAGATTGAGAGCATACATGATATTACTCTAGAAGAAAGCGACAAACAATCCACTCACCGAAATCACACTCAAAACAAGGGTAACCATGATGGCCATGGATACCAAATCGGGGCGACAATTATATTGTTTGGCAAAAACAGCTGTTAAAATGGCCGATGGTAATGCGGTTTCAATAAATACGATTTCGCGCATCATACTGGTAAACTCAGGTGAATTGGTGAGGACAACCGCTAAAACAGGTTTTAGAATAAGTTTTAATAGGACAGCAATGGCCATAAACAAAAAAACATGACTCATCCTTTTGAATTCAATGATTAAACCGATAGTAAATCCTACCAATAAAAAGTTAGCAGCACCTACAATACTTAAAAAATTAGTGGCTGTTTTAAAGGCAAACGAAGTCTGATTTATGGGTAAAAAAGACATTCCGAAACCAAAAACTAGAGCGAAAAAAATGGGGGAGGCAAAAAACTGTTTAACTGATCTTGAAATGGCACTTCCTTTTACTGCGGCATCCCCGTAAATCATGGCAATAAGTGGGCCTAATATAAACAGGAGAAGGCCAACCCCAAACTCACTGGTGACCACTGCCTCTTCTATAGCCATGGCATTACCAGGGAAAATTTGTTGTATTAATGGATAGCCAAGCATGGAGGTCATCCCAAAAGCAGATACTAGCATTAGCGCTCCTTTCTCTCCAGAATTAAACTTAAATAAGCTTGCTATCAACCAAGCCAAACCAAGAATCAACAATTCAATGGTCGCCATTATCAAAGCCATCCATAAGAATTCCACATTGAAAGTATGGAGAGCAAGAGTTGAAAAAATGATTGCGGGAAGCGTCACTTTTAATACAATATTAGCGAAAAACTTACTGTCCTCCTTCTTTAATATTTTAAATTTTTTGAGTATTGTGGTAAGGAAGATAATGGCAATAATCACCAAGACCCCTTCTAATAAACTTGTAGTTTCATTCATATGGTAAAGATAGGAAATTGTCAAAACTGTTTTTTTGGACAACAACTAAATTAGCTCAAAGGAGAACAAGAAACATCCTTAACTAATATTCTGAAAATATGTGGTCATTTATGGATGAATATGGGTTTGAAAAAAGTATCATTATATGGAAAAGTCTGAAATTTATGAGAACTTTGATTAAACACAACAGACCGGTATAAAACCAGCCTGTTAAAAAATATATGATAATTTACTCCTCTTTTACTTCACAATAAGTTTTTCAATCTGGTAAAAATCATTGCTAAATTGAATTTTTACCATATAAATACCGCTGTTTAAGACCGAAACATCAACTTCAGAATTATTATTTGAAAGATACTCTTTTTTTACTACTTGTCTTGCACCATTCAATATCACAAAACTTTCTGCTTGATCGGTATTATGAAGGGTAATTTTCAGCTTATGAACAGATACAGGGTTAGGATATATTGAAAATCCTTGTAAAATATTTACGCCATTTTTTTGGCACCACCTTCAGCACTTAGATTTTGAGGGGGATTATTTATTAATGTGCTTTATCCATTTTGACCAAATGTTGTAGCAACCATAATAAGCAGCCCAATAAGTATTAGTAGGCCAATAATTAATGTTTTTTTATTAAACTTATCCATATTTGTTTTTACTTAAATTTCTATATAAACATTTCGTGATCAGCAGCAAAAGTAAGTATGCAAATAATAATAACAGTCTCATCTTATCAATTGAGACCTGGTTTATAAACATTATGGGTCTTTACACGTCGGTTGAGACCATTATATAAGCCTACAAAATAATTCTTGTAGCATTTATTTGTGTTTTTTCGCAATATATTAATGTAGAAATTATCCTAGCAAACAAGAAAGATAAATTATTTAAAAAAAACAATTATTGATAGAGTAATTCCGTCAAACCATACAATAATTAGTATTCTTATTTAAGGCTTAGAAAAAACTAAATCAAACAAGCTTTCCTTAAATAAAATTAGTTAGATTTGTATACCTGTTTTAAATACAAAAAGAATACGTAATCATCTATGAATCAAATTATTCAAACATTATTATACCTAGGTTCTATTCAGGGATTTTTACTTAGTATATTTTTGTTTTCCATAAAGGCAAATATAGTTTCGAATAGATTATTAGGCTTATTAACACTAATATGGGGTATTATTATAGCAGCATTTGCACTCCAAGAGGAGGGGATGTATGTTCGATTTCCTCATTTACTTAAAGTATTTGATCAACTCCTCTTTGTTATATTTCCACTTTTATATTTGCAGGTAAAATATTTGATTTCCAATTATAAGCGATTTAACCCGAAAGACCTAATCCACTTTTCGCCTTGGTTAATCATCATATTACTGAATTCGGAATTTTACTTAAGTAATGGTGAAGAAAAATTCTTTTTACTCAATAATATGAGTTCTTACTATGAGCTTCTTCATATTGCCAGCAGTGAAATTGTTGCGATTCAAGGCGTTATTTATTCAATTCTCGCATTAAGACTATTATCAAATTACCAATATCAAATAAAAGATTATCAATCTAATGTGGATAAGATGATCCTGAAAATTCAATATATCGGTATCTCCCTAAGCCTTTTTGCCTGGTTAATTGGTATTATTGGTATCCATCTCGAATTCTTCAATATTAATATAGGCGTCGATCTTTTTAATTTCGTTTACTTAACTCTTGTATTAATTATCTATGTCATTAGTTATTCTGCTATTAAATTGTTTTGGCCCCTTAAACAATCGGACAAAGTTATAGTTAGAAATCTATAAATTTGTACGATCATGACAGAAAAAAGAAAGTTTACAAAAGAAGAAAAGCTTCAATTAATAAAAGAAGCAGCCGAAAA
>NZ_JABKBZ010000015.1:0-78251 GCF_013166635.1 Lentimicrobium sp. S6
TATGAGTGGCACAACTTGCTCCGGTACGAGTGGCACAACTTGCTCCGGTATGAGTGGCACAACTTGCTCCGGTTTGAGTGGCACAGTTACATCGGTATAGGTGGCACAACATGAGTCAGCCTATCCAGTTTATTCCAAACTCTTTGAAAAAGCGATGGATTCTTTTTATAAAAACAGTATAAACAGTGTCTTCTTCAAGGTGACTTCTAAAATTGTAATCCTGAAGTATAAACTTATGATTAGTCAGTTGGGTTTTCAGGTCATTATGCTCTTCTTGTGATTTTGCTGGTGATTTCACCAGTTTTAAAGTTTTAAAATCTTTGGTTTCCCAAACGTCATAAATCTTAAGAATTATAGTATCCTTATTAAGCTCAATAACTTGATATATATCGGGTTCGAAATTAGAAAATGCAGTACTGATCAAATAAGAATATCCATTAAACTCCATCAAATTCCAAGCTGATTGTTTACCCCATCCTCGAATATTATGAGCAAATTTAAATGTTTTGTCATGGTTTAAAATCTTAATGTCATCATTAGTAAAATCAACTCTATATTTGTTTTCTCCATCAAGGAGAAACCATTCGTTTTCAAATAAATTCTCCTCTTTAATGGTTACCTTTTGTGATTCTTTATGTGGTAACTTAACATAAGTGACAATTGTATTATCCCAAGGAAAAATAAGTCGGAGGCTATCTGGTCCAAGATAATTAATGTGTATTTCACTTGAGTCTTGCAAAATGATTGAGCTATTGGTGAATGTTACATTTTCCTCCACTAAACTATCACTATAGCCATGTTGAAATATTCTTTTTCCTGGTTTGATTTCCATAAAATAGCCTTGATACAAAGTATTTATTTTTCCATCTTCAACTGAAGGCACAGATAACCAAGTTCCTTCTAATCCTTTTGGTGGAGTTTTAGAGGGTGGTGTACAGCTGGTGATGATGACTAATAATATGAGTAGTTTTTTCATAATGGAGAACTATTTTGAAAAAGGATTTCTAGTCTTTTTAATCAATTTCCCACCTTCATAGATTTTTTCAACTTTTAAATGGCAATCGTATTTAGAATAGGTTCTCCATGGTCCATGCTTTTCTCCATTTGAAAAGGATTCTAATTTTTGTAGACATCCGATTCTAGAATATTTAGTCCATCCACCATGTTTTTCTCCATTTAAATATGACTCTTCTTTCCATATAACACCATTTGAACGGTAGGTTTTAGTAATGACAGTAGTATCTGTATAATCTGTTGTATAATAAATATCATTCTCGAATGGATTGTATCTAATCCAGTGACAGATTTTTTTTCGTTCTTTAGAGTAATATCCTATTTTTTTTATATGACCATTTTTTAAGAAACTTACAAAAAGAGATTTGTAAACATTGTCACATTCTTTTAAAAGTGCAGAATATTTCTTCATTTCTGGAAAAAACTCAATTGTAGAATGATAATCATATAATGCATACGCTTCTATTTTCCCGCTTTTGGAGTAAAATGAGTGTAGTCCAACCCATTGCTTAGAACCAATTGAATCGGTTATGTAACCAGTGGCCTGAATAACGTTTTTATCATCATAAGCCTCGAAGGAAATTAAGTTTTTGTTATTGACTATATAACTCGTCTCTTTATATATTTCAATATATTTATACTTTTTCTCAGAACATTCATTCCATTTTTTATCTAAATAAATGCTATCATAATTTGTCTGTGCAAAATTGAAGCTAGGAATTAAAATAATAATAAAAGCTAAGTACCTAGAAACAGAACTTCTAAAACGAGAATTGGTAGAATTTGGATTCATAATTGTCAAATTGCTTGTAATTTTCAAATCTAATGAAAAAACCAAATACTTACACATGATAACAGCATAAAATCTAATCACCATTCTTTATACAAAGTAAAAATAAGCCCCAAACCATTTATCATTAAGGCCCAACTTCATATAGTTTTGTATTTTTACCCTGCAAAACTATTCCTACTCACAAAAACTAATACAAATCAAAAACCAACAAACATATCTAATCCTAAGCTCTGTGCTGATAGCGCTGATGCTATTGGCATTTTGGCTGTTTTATAATCCAGTAAAGGATTTTGAAATGAGTGTGCCAGGTATGGATAATCGTCCTGATAGCATTTCTGGAAGTGGAGAGAAAGTGAAGATTGGAGCCGATTTTATTCGTTTTGCTGAATCCTCTAGTCAACTGCAAGGAAAATGGACAGAATTTAGAGGAGGGCAAAGAGATAATATTTACTCTGGAACTATTCCTCTTATCGATAAATTTCCTGAATCTGGTCCTAATATTTTATGGACTAAGGAATTGGGAGAAGGCCATGCTGCTCCTGCCATCTACAATGGCGAAGCCTATATCCTCGATTATATGGAGGATGAAAAAGCCGATGCCCTGCGCTGCTTTTCTCTCGAAACTGGAGAAGAGCTTTGGCGAAGAAGCTATAAAGTCCATATTAAAAGGAATCATGGGATTTCAAGAACCATTCCAGCTGTAAATGAAGATTATATTGTCAGTTTAGGTCCAAAAGCCCAAGTGATGTGCTGCGATAGAAAAACCGGTGAATTGATTTGGGGTTTAGATTTGGTGAAAGATTATCAAGCAGAAATTCCATTTTGGTACACCGGTCAATGTCCTTTGATTATAGATAATGTGGCGATAATAGCTCCCGGAGGAAATAGTTTGCTTATGGGCGTGGATTGTAAAACCGGAGACATCCTCTGGAAAACTCCAAATCCAAATCATTGGAAAATGTCTCACTCATCGGTGATGCCCATGGAACTCAATGGCCAAGAAATGTTGGTTTATGCTGCGGTAGGTGGCATTTGTGGAGTGGCTGCTGATGGTGATAATGCTGGAGAGTTGCTCTGGGAAATGAAAGATTTTGCTCCAAATGTAGTGGCACCATCTCCTCTAATTTTGAAAGATGGAAAAATATTTATGACCGCTGGCTATGGTGCGGGTTCCGTATTGTTTCAAGTGAAAGAATCAGCAGGAAATTATAAAGTAGAGCTATTACAAGAATTCAAACCCAAACAGGGGATGGCTTCGGAACAGCAAACAGCCATATATTTTCAAGACCATATCTTCACCATTTTACCCAAAGATGCCGGAAGCAAAAGAAATCAATTTGTCTGTTGCCAGGCTGATGATGCCATGAATATTCTGTGGACAAGTGGGAAAGAGGAGCGCTACGGGCTCGGGCCTTATGTGATTGCTGATGGAAAATTCTTCATTCTTAAAGATGAAGGAACCTTATCCATAGCTAAAGCTTCTACCAAAAAATTCGTACTTTTAGATAAGCATAAAATACTAGATGGTCACGATGCTTGGGGACCTATTGCTATTGCCGATGGTCGATTGCTGATGCGCGACTCTAAAACATTAGTATGCATTGATATTGAAAAAAGATAAGGATATTATGAAAGGAAATAAAATCATCATACCCATTGCAATTGTGCTATTATTAGCCATTACTGGTTTTATGGCTATGGATTTCTTTGGCGTTTTCGAGAAGCCAAACGAAAATCCTTATGAGTATAATTTAGATACTTTTAAAGATGTCAAACCCCAAGATATTTCCCATAAGGAAATTCAGCAAATCTTCACCCAAATAGAAGCATTACGCGCTATTGCTATAGATAAAGACGATTATATCTATGTAAGTGGAGCTGATAAATTAATCAAATATGATAAATCTGGTCAGTTTCTCCATGAAATAGAAACTGGTTTTGATGCTTTTTGTATGGCCATTTCTGAACAAGGGAAATTATATTTGGGAAGCAGAAAAGAGATTCAGATATACACTTTAAGCCTAGAATTGATTGATACTTGGAAAATACATGCTGAAAATGCCATCCTCACCAGTTTGGCAGTGAATGAACAAAATATTTATCTGGCGGATGCTGGAAACAAAATAATTTTCCGATATGATTTGAATGGGGAGTTTCAAAATGAAATAGGAAGAAAAGACCCCAGTCAAGGTATTGATGGTTTTGTGATTCCAAGTCCTTATTTTGATGTGGCCTTAGGTAGGGATGGAGAGCTTTGGGCGGTAAATTCAGGCCGACATCAATTGGAGTCTTATCAGGAAGATGGTCGTTTGATATCTTCTTGGAAAAAGTCTTCCATGGGAGTAGATGGATTTAGCGGATGTTGTAACCCTTCTCATATTGCTATCCTCTCAAATGGTTCTTTCGTGACTAGTGAAAAGGGCATAGAAAGAATAAAAATCACAAGCCCAACCGGAGAGTTTCTTTCTGTGGTAGCTCCTCCTAAGTCGTTTGATTTAGGAACTAAAGGAATTGATTTGGCGGTGGATTCAAAGGATAGAATATTGGCCATCGATCCTAAAAGAAAACAGATAAGAATCTTTACAAAATTGGAGGAGTAGCCATGTATAACAGAAGAGATTTTATCAGAAAAATATTTAGAACCACTAGCCTTTTATCATTGGCAGTATTGAGTGGTTATTTACTATTCGGAAGGAAAACGGAGGAGGTCTGCGATTTTAGTTTTGTGTGTAGAAATTGCAAAAAGCAAGACAATTGTAGTTTGCCAGAAGCACGAGAATTTCAAGAAAAGAGAGTAAATGAGTAAGGACGAGAAAAATAAGGATTTGAGTAGGCGAGATTTCCTACAAAAGGGATTTCGGCTCACAGCTGCATTGTCGCTAGGAGGTTTGGGAATCTTTTTAGCCAAAGATGCTTCCTCTGAGGATATGCTTTGGCAGCTCGATCCGGCCAAATGTGTACAAT
Organism: Lentimicrobium sp. S6; assembly: GCF_013166635.1. Taxonomy (NCBI): domain Bacteria; kingdom Pseudomonadati; phylum Bacteroidota; class Bacteroidia; order Bacteroidales; family Lentimicrobiaceae; genus Lentimicrobium; species Lentimicrobium sp. S6. The sequence continues at coordinate 4,772 of NZ_JABKBZ010000015.1, forward strand.
GTGGCCGTTGTGCTACCCATTGTGTGGTTACTCCATCAGCAGTAAAATGTCTTCATGTTTTCGATATGTGTGGCTACTGCGATTTATGCGGTGGCTATTTCCGTCCCGAAGCTAAACAATTACATACCGGCGCCGAAAATCAATTATGTCCAACAGGAGCCATCAAGCGAAACTTTGTAGAAGATCCATTTTTTCAATACGAAATCATTGACGAACTCTGTATTGGCTGTGGAAAATGTGTAGCAGGCTGCGATGCCTTCGGAAATGGCTCCTTACAATTACAAGTAAGCCACGATATTTGTGTGAATTGCAATCAATGTGCCATTGCCACCAATTGCCCTGCCGACGCTTTTGAGCGAGTGCCCAGCAGTAAAAAGAATATTTCCAAAGGTTTTAGCGGAGGTGAAGATGTTTAAGGTTAACTGGGATATTAACTTTTTTGATTGCCCCTTCCCTAAAGGGAGCAAAAAAGAATACACAACTTCCTTAGACTTTAGACAGTTTTTTCAAAGAATCCTCCCTTTAGGGTCGGGGCAAAGATTCTTTGAAAAATATATTAGAGAAAATAAGCTAGCACCCAAGCTAGCGCGGATTTGTAATCCGTGCGATAAAAATACTCTCAATACTTCCTTAAGTTTGCACGGAAAACATTTCCGCGCGAGCCTCTTGTATATCACAAGGCTATTCTCTCGTGTTTTTAGCTTTTCTAAAAATTTAAAACCAAGATTAATACCACTTCTCCTAGTCTTATTCTTATCCATCTTTTCCTTCAATGCTTCAGCCCAAAGGTTCCCAAAACCAGAGTTCGAGTCAGGCTTCGAGCAAGAAGCTCATCAACTCACCTTACCTCGTTCCGACTTTATGGAATACTTCGATGTATTTGTATTGCTGGTGGCAATGAGTTTAATCACCTGGTTGGTTTTGAAAAAGAGATCTCGAAAAGGCGTGTTCTGGATGTCCCTATTTAGCATCCTCTATTTTGGTTTTTATCGAGAAGGCTGTGTCTGCTCAGTGGGCTCCTTACAAAATATTGCACTTGCCTTATTTAATCCTGGCTATAAAATCCCACTTACTGTATTGGCCTTTTTTCTGATACCACTTATTTATGCTCTTTTCTTTGGCCGGACTTTCTGTGCAGGAGTTTGCCCATTGGGTGCCATTCAAGATATATTTGCTTGGAAGCCTTTGCAGCTCAAACCTTGGCTACAAAAATTGTTGGGTTTAATTCCTTTTATCTATTTAGGATTGGCCGTTTTGTATGCCGCTACAGCCACCGATTTTGTGATTTGTCGCTACGATCCATTTGTGGGTATTTATAGAATCAATGCAGAATTCACCATGATTGTTCTTGGAGGATTGTTTTTACTCACCAGTATCTTTATTGCCAGGCCCTATTGTCGGTTTTTCTGTCCTTATGGAGTCTTACTAAATTGGATGAGTCGTTTCTCAAAATATCACATGACCATCACACCAAGTGAGTGTATTCAATGTAAGCTTTGTGAAAATTCCTGTCCTTTTGGAGCCATAGAAATTCCAGAAGTCTCAGTGCCAAAAGAACCCAAAAAGAAAAGTGTGAGAAGGTTTGTGTCTCTAGCTATGATTATTCCAGCTTTAGCCATTTTGGGAGCATGGACAGGAGCACAATTTCATGAGAATTTAGCTATGGTTCATCCCAAAATGAAATTAGCGGAGGAGATTTTTATCATCAATGAAAATGGAGGATTTGATGAGAACAGCAGTAAAAAAGAAACATTAGAAATAGATGCATATAGAAGGTCGGGGCAAGCTGCTGAAGAACTATATGCTGAAGCAGATATTATATTAAAACAGTTTTATATAGGTGGGATATGGTTAGGAGGATTCCTAGGATTGGTATTCGGTTTTACCTTGGCAGGTTTGAGTTTATTTAGATATAGAGAAGATTACGAGCCTAATAAAGGAGAATGTTTAAGTTGTGCTAGGTGTATGGATTATTGTCCTGTGGAAAATTAGGGAACAGTTAATAGTGAAAAACTAACAGTTGGGATAGCTTGGGAGGTTTTATACATGTTTTGAATGTTCCTTTCTGGTTGGTAAGGAAGTTTATTTATAAGTTAATAGTTGTTTGGAATTGAGGAATATTAGTTTGTGCTTAATTGAAATATTAGAAATGATAAAATTATAAACGCCTTAAATATAATGTCATGACTGAATCGATTTTAAGAAAAAAGAGTTATTTGTTTGCTGTAGAGATTGTTTTATTAGTGAAGAAGCTTCAGCAAGAAAAGAAAGAATACATATTAACGAAGCAAATTATAAGAAGTGGAACTAGTATTGGAGCTAATATTCGAGAGGCAGAGTTTGCACAAAGTGATGCTGATTTTGTTCATAAAATGAGCATATCTTTGAAAGAAGCTAACGAAACTATTTATTGGTTAGATTTACTGAAGGATACAGATTATTTAGGTAAAGAAGAATATAAAAAGCAAGTTCATAACGCAAAAGAATTATTGAGAATGTTGATATCAACAATAAATACAATGAAAAAGAAAAATAAGAAATAGAGGGAAGAACTTCAGGAGGGTAAACACTGTTACCTATTCACTATTAGTTTTTCACTTTTATAAAATGAAAAAGAAAAACAAGAACAAGAAATAGTTGTATGAATCCAGTGAATACTAAACTGTTAACTATTAGTTATTAACTGTTAACTAAAAACTCTTTCAAATAAAAAATGAAGACAAGAAATAATAACATAAAAACCTGGGAAACCATAGCAAGAATAAGCATAGCATTCGCCCTGCTCATATCCGTGTTGTTAATCGCTAACTATGCGCAATACAAAACCATGGATCCGGTGGAGTCGGAGCTCATTTTAGGTTTGGTACAGCGACTCAATGAAAACCCCGATGATGCACAATTACGCGATCAGATTCGAGCTTTAGACCTGCTATCTCGCAAGGCCTATTTTACCAAGCAGTGGCAGGTTCGAACTGGTGGATATTTATTGTTGATGAGTATCATCCTTTTGGTGATTTCCAAGCAAATGCAGCTTACCAATAAAGGAAAAGAAGTCGATTTTACAGAAAGAGAAGAGGGATTTGCGAGCCAAAAGAAAACCAGACTGTGGGTGAGTATTGCTGGAGGAACTATTGTGGTAATAGCCTTAGCATTCGCTTTTTTAAACCATAAAGATTTGGGTGAGAATTTAAACTATGCTATTGCTCAGAAAACGGAAGTTGAGTCCACTCCGGAAGCTCAAATCACTCCAGCTTCTCAAGAAACCATTATTGAAAATCCGAATGAACCTATCCAGACTCCTCCAGAGGAAATTCCTGCAATAGTTGAAGAAAAACAAGAGGAGCCTAAACCTGAACAAATAGAAGAAAAGATAATAGAAAAAACACCGAAGAAAGAACTTGAAAAAGAAGAATCAGTACAGCAAGAAGAACAAGTAAAAGCAGAGCCCATTGTAGAAGAAGATAAAGTAGTGAAAGAGGAAAACTCAAACACGCCAAGTTTTCCAACAGAAGCAGAACTCAAAGCCAATTATAATGCATTCAGAGGATTTGGAAGCAATGGAATCGATTTCCATAAAAACATTCCTACCACTTGGGATGCCAGCACAGGAGATAACATCCTCTGGAAAATAGAAATCCCCATTCATGGTTATAATTCTCCAATAATTTGGGGTGATAAACTATTTTTAAGTGGAGCGGATGCTAATAAACGAGAAGTTTATTGCATCGATAGAAATACTGGGGAAATCATTTGGACTTACGATGTAAGTGCTGTCCCAGGCTCACCAGAAAAATCACCCAAAGTAACTGATGATACAGGATTGGCAGCTCCTAGTCTTACTACCAATGGAATTCAGGTTTTTGCCCTCTTTGGAAATGGAGATTTAGTAGCCTTAGATTTATCAGGAAATAAACTATGGGATAAGAACCTCGGCGCTACCAATAACCACTATGGTCATTCCTCATCTTTAGTAGTTCATGAGGAGGTTCTAATAGTCCAATATGACATTAAGAAAAATCCCAAACTGATGGGTTTGAACATATTCACAGGAGAACAAATCTATTTAACACCTAGAAAAGTAAAAGTATCATGGGCTTCTCCGGTTCTTGTCAATACCGGAAATGAGATGGAAGTTATCCTAGCTGCCGACCCAATCATCGCCTCCTATCATCCAAAAACAGGAGTAGAGAATTGGCAAGTGGATTGCATTTTTGGAGAGGTTGGTCCTTCAGTTGCCTATGGCGATGGACTAGTTTTTGGAGTGAATGAATATGCCAAATTAGTAGCCATCAAATTGGGTGAAACAGCAGAAATCCTTTGGGAAGATGATGAATTGCTCTCCGATGTACCAAGCCCAATTGTAAAAGATGGGTTGATGTATTTAGCCACCAGCTATGGAGTAGTAGCTTGCTACGATGCAAATAGCGGAGAAAAATACTGGGAAAACGAATTTGATAATGGTTTTTATGGTTCACCCATTTATTCCGATGGAAATATTTACTTAATGGATATGGGCGGAATTGTTCATGTGTTTAAAGCAGGAAAAGAATTTGTATCTATTGCCTCCAATCCTTTAGGAGAAGATGGCATGACCAGCCCAGCTTTTATGGATGGAAGAATTTATCTTCGCGGTAATAAACGTTTGGTATGCATAGGGAAAAAGTAAAGGATGATAGCCCTGAAGTATACATGGAGCGGAGGTGAAATGTAAAAAGGGATAGCGTCCTTGGTTTTCAGACCAGGGCCTCAATCCTTTCGCAATGCTCAAGGCTTTGATCCCTTAGCTAATTTGAAAGGATGAAACGTATCCTTGGTATTAGGCGAAAATAAGATATTAGAAGTTCGAAATATCCATTCATCAATTTCCTTATCTTTGTAAGATAATTCTTCATTATGAGTACAATAGAAATTCGAAATCATATCATGCAACATCTTTCAAAAATCGAGGATGTATCATTTTTAAATGCCATTAAAACGATTATAGAATCTAAAGTTTCTTCAGATTATTATGAACTTAGTGATTATGAAATAGGAAGAGTAAATGAAGCAAGAGAGGATTTCAAGAATCAGAAAACCATTTCAAATGATGATCTCCAAAATGAAATAGGGGAATGGCTGAAAGAAGAATAGAATGGTCTATAGAAGCAAGAAATGATTTATTCCGAATCCTCAAGTTTTATAGAAATCGAATTGAATCGAACAAGTATAGCATAAAACTAAATAATAAGATTTCTAAAACACTTCTCACACTCTCTAAAAACCCCAATATAGGACTGAAAACCAGATTTGAATCAGTTAAAATTTATAATACTGGAGATTATCAAATTATCTATGAAATCTACGACCAACTTATTTTGGTGATTCTAATTTGGGATTGTAGGAGAAATCCATATAATAAGCGGATAGGTAAGCGAATCTCAAAGTATACATAGTCTTTTAGAAGTATTCTAAACTTTACAAAATTGGAGCCAAATAGGCTGGTTTTTACTATCTTCATCCTCTCATTTTATGGATATCAATATTCGTGAAAATCAGCGTAATTCGCGGACAAAATATGAAACAAAAAGTAGATCAAATAATAGCCGAAAAAGGCAGGAAGGTAGAAGCGGTCATACCCATTCTACAGGCCATTCAGGACGAGTATAATTACTTGCCTGAAGAGGCTTTGCAGCATGTGGCCGATAACACCGAGATTACATTGGAGCGTATTTATGGGATTTCTACTTTTTACTCTCAGTTTCGTCACGAACCTGTAGGGAAACACATGATAAAAGTGTGTGTGGGTACCGCTTGCCACGTGAAAGGAGCCATGCAGGTTTATGATGCTTTTAAACGAGAATTAAACATCCCAGAACAAAAAGAAACGGATTCAGATGGACTTTTTACAGTAGATAAAGTAGCTTGTCTTGGGTGTTGTACCATTGCGCCCGTTGTGCAAATCGACCAAACTACTTTCGGACATGTAGAGCCTTCCAAAGTAAAAGAGATTCTCGAAGATTTTCTCTCCTCGGATGTAAATCCAGCAACCTCAAAACTCGCAGCAAGTTTAAGTGATGCTAATAAAGACGGAGAGGTGAGAATCGGATTAGGTTCTTGCTGTGTGGCTAGTGGAAGTTCCGATGTGAAGAGAGAACTAGAGGAATCTTTACAGAAAAACCAAGCCAATGTGGATGTGAAAGAAGTGGGCTGTGTGGGTATTTGTAATCAGGTGCCTTTGCTCGAAATTCATAAACCCAACGAAAGCCCAACTTATTATACAAAAATAAAAGCCGAAGAGGTTAGTGAAATCATCAGGAAACATTTTAGGTCCAAGAGTATTTGGACCCGATGGAAGAATGATATTTCTGGAATCATAGACCAATATGTATTGAAAGACATCCCAAAGTCGGTTAAAAGATATGATTCTGAGCAGGTGGATACACCTGTTGCTGAGTTTTTAGATGGTCAGATTAATATTGCCACAGAGCATAGAGGATTTTTACAACCCACTGATTTAGAAGAATATTTAAAACTAGGAGGATTCCAGGCTTTCAAAAAATGTCTTAAGGAATTAGATCAGGATGCTATTATTAAATCCATTGAGAAGAGTGGATTGAGAGGAAGAGGCGGAGGAGGTTTCCCAACCTATAGAAAGTGGGAAATGGTAAAGAATGCCACCGATGATGAAAAGTATATTATTTGTAATGGTGACGAAGGTGACCCCGGTGCTTTTATGGATAGAATGCTTTTAGAATCCTATCCTTTTAGAGTGATTGAAGGTATGATGATTGCCGCTATTGCTGTGAAGGCCTCCTCTGGAATATTTTATATCAGAGCAGAGTATCCTTTGGCCGTGAAGCGAATCAAAGAAGCCTTGTATTTATGTGAGAAAGCAGGCTTGATAGGGAATAATATTTTAGACAGTGGAATTGATTTTCCAATTGAAGTTTTTGAAGGTGCTGGTGCTTTTATCTGTGGTGAAGAAACCGCTTTAATTGCTTCCGTAGAAGGAAATAGAGGATTGCCTAAAATGCGTCCGCCTTATCCAGCCATTAAAGGCTTGAATCAAAAACCAACTTTAATAAATAATACAGAAACCTTTGCCATGGTGCCTTGGATTATTCGTGAAGGGGCTGAGAAATTTGGAGAAATAGGAACTGATAAAAGCAAGGGAACCAAGGTTTTTGCCCTTGCTGGAAAGATAAATAGAGGAGGTTTGATTGAAGTTCCCATAGGCATTACTCTAAGGGAAATTGTGGAGCGCATTGGAGGAGGAATTCCTAATGGCAAAGCTTTTAAAGCGGTACAAATTGGAGGACCTTCGGGAGGTTGTATTCCTGCTTCCATGATGGATACTCCCATCGATTTTGAATCTTTAAAAGAAGCTGGCGCCATGATGGGCTCCGGTGGTTTGGTGGTTTTGGATGAAGACGATTGTATGGTAGATATTGCCAAGTATTTCTTAAGCTTTACCCAAGATCAGAGTTGTGGAAAATGTACTTTCTGCCGTATTGGAACCACTAGAATGTTAGATGTTCTAGAGAAAATCACCAGTGGGAAAGGGGATATGGAAGATTTAGAGGTGTTGGAAAAATTAGCTTATAGTACCAAAAAAGGGAGCTTATGCGGTCTTGGGAAATCCGCACCAAATCCTATTCTATCTACCTTGAAATATTTCAGAGAAGAATATTTAGAGCATATCAATGGCACTTGTAGTACTGGAAAATGCCATGAAATGATAGAGTATTTCATAGAGGAAGAATGTATTGGATGTACCAAATGTGCACAAGATTGTCCCACCCAAGCCATTGCCCTAAAACCTTATGAAGTACATGTGGTGGAGAATGAGAAATGTATTAAATGCGATATCTGTCGCCAGGTTTGTCCTGTAAATGCTGTAATCATACGATGATTATTTTCTATAAAAAGCTAATGCGGATTTGTAATCTGCATAATAAATGAAGATTAAAGTCAGGCACACGGATTGCAAATCCGTGCAAGCAGAATGCAGTAATCATATAATGATTATTTTTAATGAAAAGCTAGCGCGGATTTGCAATCCGTGTAATAATGAAAGAATAATGTTTGGTGCACGGATTACAAATCCGTGTTAGTAGAACGGTAGTAAAATTCAGTTTAAAAAGATGATTAAACTCAAAATAAATAATCGATTTGTGGAGGTTGCTGAAGGTATATCAGTACTTAAAGTAGCAGAGAGCTTAGGCATTGAAATCCCTACCATGTGTTTCAAAGATGGTTTTGGCAATCACCCCAGCTGTATGTTATGCTTGGTGAAAGATGCTAAAAATGGACAATTACATCCTTCTTGTGCTTTGCCAGCTGAAGAAGGTATGGAAATCATTACTGATGATGAGGAGATTTATAAAGCCAGAAAAGAATCGTTAGAATTACTCTTGAGCGATCATGTGGGAGATTGTGAAGCACCCTGCCGTACTGCTTGTCCCGCCTATATGGACATACCAAAAATGAACCGATTGATTGCTGAGCGAAAGTTTGATGAGGCATTACGATTGGTGAAAGAAGAGATTGCTCTTCCACTCATCTTGGGCTATATTTGCCCAGCTCCTTGCGAAGGTGCTTGTAGAAGAAGTCAGGCTGAAGCACCTGTTAGCATTTGTGAATTGAAGAAAATGGTTGCCGATGAAGACTTAAAGTCCGATGATTACTACTTACCCGAAAAATTGGCCTCCTCAGAAAAAAATGTTGCGGTAATCGGTAGTGGCCCCGCAGGATTGTCTGCTGCTTTTCATTTACTTAAATTGGGTCATTCGGTAGTGATTTTTGATCAGAATGAAGAAGCTGGAGGAAGCCTCCGATATGATATCCCTGAGGAGAAATTACCAAATTCTGCTGTAGGTGCAGAAGTAAAAATGGTAGAGAATTATGGAGCAGAATTCCGATTGAATACCACTATCGATAAAACCATTTTTGAAGATGAATTAAAGAAGGATTTTGATGCTGTCGTTTTTGCCTTAGGCAATTTTGAGGATGGTATAATGAAAGACTTCGGCTTCGAGAATAATAAATTTGGTTTACTAGCTGATAAAGCCACCTTACAAGTCAATGGAGAAGGAATATTTGCCTGCGGAAATGTGATTCGCTCCAGGAAAATGGCAGTGACTTCAGTGGCACAAGGAAAACAAGTGGCCCATTCTATCCATGATTATTTAGCTAAAAAAACTCCAGAAAAAATCTATCGAATGTTCAATTCTAGATTTGGTAAGTTAAAGCCCGAAGAAGTGGGAGAGTATTTGAAGGAAAGCCCAGAAGCAGAAAGACTAGAGTTAAACAAAGAGTCAAGAGTTTTTACAATGGATCAAGCAGTGGAAGAAGCTGGGCGTTGTATGCATTGTGAATGCCGAAAACCACATACCTGTAAACTCCGTATTTTCTCCGACGAATATCAAGCCGACCGCAGAAGGTTTATGTTTGGAGAACGCAAAACCCTTAAAAAACACATGCAACACGAGCTTATCGTCTATGAGCCAGAAAAGTGTATCCGATGTAATCTTTGTGTGGATATTTCTGCATTGCAAAAAGATAGTTTGGGATTTACGAGTATTGGTAGAGGATATACTGTTGAAATCAATATTCCCTTCAATAAAAACATGAAAGATATTTTTGATAAAACCGCTTTGGAATGTGCAGAGGCTTGTCCTACTGGAGCTATTAGTTTGAAGTAAAAGAGGTCCGCTAATTTTCGCGAATAAAACTAATTTTCACTAATTGAATTAACTAATTAATCCATTGTCTTTCTAATTTTACTACTTTCCAATTTTCTTGTGTCTCTAATAGAGCAATAAACCCAACGCCACAATCCATTTCGCATCCCCAATATTCAAACATAATAATTCCAAGTTGATCATCATGGAAGAACCTTGAAAAACGAATATGACCACCATATAAAAAAGGATACATGTTATAGAATAGATCTTTAAATTCATTGTCAAATTCAGAAAATGATTTTAAACGATACTTCATATATAGGCTTGTATTTAATTTTTTAACTCTAGCTTTTGTCCTTTCTTTACTGTTTGATTTTAAACTATCAATGAGAAAATGATAAATCTTATTATCATTGTTTTTTATAGTTGCCCAACTATAATTTGAAAATAAACTATCTGACATTGATAAGAAAATATAGGAACTATCTTGAATAGGTGTATTTATTCTCCTTAAATAATACCATTTTATGTTTTCTCTATATACACGATCATTTCTTATAAGTTGATTCAATACTGTGGAGTCTAGTTCTGTTCCGGGAAATGGATATGGAGGAGGTGGTCCCAACCTAGGGAATACTGTTCCATTTAAGAAATTTGATTCCTCTAAATAATGAATTGTTGCAACAATAGCTTTTTCATTCTCTGTTTCAATATCTTTTTCACAAGATAAAAGAGGTAGTAATATTATTAGGAGTAGGAGTCTTTTCATGCTTTTATTCTTACAAAAAGCAAGCCATATTGATTTTAGTAAGAGCTAATTTTAAAACTTTTTTATTGTCCCAGGGGAGCTAATAGTTTGATTTGATGATGGTCTACTAATTTTTGTGGATGGAGCCAATTAGACTAATTCAGATAATCAATGACTGGAAATCATTATGAATTACCACTTTGCGACCTTTGCATGTTTTTCCTCTGCCCCCTTTGCGTGGAATCTTATTTTTAATCATAAAACAATTTCATCTACTTTTACACTCAAAACTAATCAAGCCCACAATGATGAAAATATCAAGCATCCTCAAATCATTTTTTCTAATCAGCTTATTGGCTGTTTTTACTTTGCAAACCAATGCTCAATCTAGTGCAAAAAGTCAAAGGGATGCACAAATCAGTAAATCAATAGGCCATGGGGCCCTAATTGGAGGACTATCGGGTTTAGTATTTGGGAGAGGTTTTGGTGGAGTAGTGGGTGGAGCTATGATAGGCGCAGGAATAGGAGCAGTGGCAGGAGCTGTGAATGGAAGCTCAGATAATCCTCAACTGCAAAGTGAAGTAGACTTCTTGATTGACAAATATGGAGAAAGCAATATGCTAGGCTATGTAGATTTAATGGAATGCAAACATGATGAAGCCATCACTCACTTTATAGAACAAGAATTCTCTAATAATAAAGATTATAAAGTGGCCAGCCTTTGGATGAAAGCCATCACCGAAAAAGATAGAGGAAATACAGAACGTTGTAATGAACTCTATCAATTGATTGCTAATAATGACTCTAGATTCGAAACTCCACAAAATGCAGAGATTCAAGTGATAGAATTATATATTGGTTTGATGGCGGATAGAGAGTCTTATGAGATAGTTTGTGGGGAATAGAATCAAGTTGATTTATTTTCTTTGTGGAACTTAGTGAATCCTTTGTGCTTCTTCGTGTAATCGCTTTTGTAATAACTGTTCTAAGAATAAACAGAGCATTATTTTAATATCTTTTTTTCAATTATAAAATCCACAACATCCTTAGCCCAAACCTGATAAGTAAATTTTGATGGATGAACCCCATCACTGAAAAATTCAGAAGCTTTACCTTCTACTTGATATTTCTTTTTCCAAGATTCTACGGTGATCAGTTCTTGTGAGAAATATACATCATCAAATGATTTGATGGTTTCGTCGAGTTCTTTTCCTAACATATCCACTAAATTCCCCACTGAAAAACGAATAAGCCTGCTAAAAGCTGGGAATTCTTTGATGGGAGGCATATTCATAAATACGATGGGTGTATTGGGAAATAGTGCTTGTGTGTCTTTTAAAAGCGCAATGATATTTTCTCGCCAAGTCTTAGGGCTATTCATAGCAAAGGAATCGTTTGCGCCCAAAGCAATCACTATGATATCGAAATTCCGTTCTGTGATTTTAGGAAGGATCTTAAATCGAACTCGTTTTGCTGTATAGCCATTCCTAGCATAAACTCTCCAATAGACATTAGTATTTAATCGGCTCGATATTTCCTTGGCAATAGTTCCTCCAATGGCCTCCTCATGGGTTTCTGCTCCTACACCAGCCATACTACTCTCACCAATACATAGTAAACGGAGGCTTTTATCAGAATTAACTTTTACATTTCCTTCTATTCCTGTGGCTTCGGGCAATCTAGGAACGGTTCTTTTAATGATTTCTCCTTGGATATAGATGATAGGTAAAATGGGAAGCACCAAAGGAGCGGCAAGTATATATTTAGTCTGAGGTTTCATAAACAATATTTAGCTACAAAGGTGATTCATTTTCTCGATTCTGAAAAGTGAAAATCCCTTAAAAATGGTGTTGTTCTAGCTTTCTGATTGCTCAGCAAGTTCTTCATTCCTCATGAATATAGCCTGAAAGGTTTTGAAGGTAAAAGCCAGAACTACCGCACCAATAAATAATCCAATAATTCCACCAAGTACCATCCCGCCAGTAGCTCCCAATAAAATAGCCAACATAAGAATATTAACTCCTCTACACTTTAAGATAGGTTTAATGAAAGAATCGCTGATGGCCCAAGCCAAACTCCAAATGGCAAAAATCACAGCGGGGGTGGTGTTGGCATAGCTGAATACACGATGATGACTGGCAAAATAATAAAGGCTAGCGGCAGTTGAATGATAGCTATGAATAGAATGATGAGGGATACTACTCCTGCAGCTGGAAAACCAATGGCAAATAAAGCAATACTTAAGAATATGGTCTGCAATACGGTCGTTCCCAACACCTTTGAACTACTCCGCGAATGGTGGCACTGGCTAACTTGGCAAACTCTTTTCCTTCTTTTCCAGCAAAGAAGTTGTCGGCTTGTTGAATAATATCCGAAAATCCATATACATAAATCGGGTTTAAACCGAATTCTATTCCTCCCCAGCCGGCCCAGGTTTTACCAACAGTAAGTTGCCATTTTGGAGCAATATTGAAGCGTAGAAAGGCAAAGTTAAGGCCTTTAAAAATATTATCAATAGATTGAGGTTCAAAGGTGAAGGTATATCTATTGTTTGAAATGGAAAATTTTTCATGAACATAAGCCTTAATTTCCAATCTGAATTGCTCCATACTAAATTTGATGAAAGGTGTGTTCCGTCTTGAAACCGACTGGTAAAACCAGAACGAAAATGCATCAATACATCTATGTTCTTAAACAATTTTTGTTTCTCAATAGTGATGATACTGCTGGTGCTTGTAGTATCATCTTGTTCTACTTGTGCAAAACTCGTGAATACAATTCCAACTAATTAAGATCAGGAATATAACTTTTAGTTTCATGATTCTAGCTTTTGTCCTCTTTTTTCATCGATAGAAATTTTCCATAAGTTAGACTCCTCCATAGCCATTCTAATGGACCAAAAGTGTAATACTTTAACCAAAGTTTAGCCAAATACACTTGTAAAATGAAAATAATAACTGCAATGATTTCCGCTTGCCATAGCGTAATCTTCCCAAAATATCCTAAGGCATAAGGATAGAAAATTAAAATGCCAAAGAAAGTATGACTGAGGTAACTGGTAAACGACATTCTTCCAGCAAACTTTAATCCCGACATCATATTTTCTCCTATCTTGGTTTTATAGAGGATGGTAATAATGGAGATATAGGCAAAAGCCATATTTATCTGCCCAAAACTGAATAGGAATTTATAAAGGATATCGTTCCAAGTGCTAGGAAATTGGCCCATGCTGCCACCTACTTGTTTCGATAAGAGGGTGAGCCCCAAACCTAAAATAGAATAGATGACAAGGCGTTTCACAGAATGTGCTTTCTCTTGAAAATAGCCTGTGTACATTAAGTAATAACCTAAAATGAACAGTGATAGTAATTTAAATGGACGCCCAGAAGGCAATAAATCGAACCAGCGCCAAAGCAAGTTATGCCAATTCATTTTTGTGACTTCCCAGAAGCTTCCATTCATAAAGGGTTCTACGAGTTGTGTGGGTTCGATATCTAAATGGGTTTTTAAGGCCAAACTCTTTTCAGGATTCATAAATCCAGGTTTCCACATCAGCATAAAGATGTCAATAAGTAAGGGCATCATAAATGCAAGAGCAGAAACGGTGAATAGTTGTTTGGGTTTTAGGTTTCTGAACAAGGTGAAAAGAAATCCAACGAAAGCATAAATCATTAAAATATCGCCAGACCAGAAGAAGCTATGAATAGCTCCAAAAAGGATTAAAAACCCGAGTCTTCGATAATAAATGGGCATAAACTCAGCTTGGTTATTTCTGTTTTTATGGAACTGAAAATAGAAACCAATTCCAAAAAGAAGCGAGAAAATGGTATAGAACTTGGTGTCGACAAAAATTCCGATAAGCTTATAAATCATCAAATCGGTTTCGAAGCTGGGCCATAGTTTAATCTCTGTAAAAGGGAGAAACCTCACTCCACTAAAGCTCATAATATTGGCCAATAAAATTCCTAAAACGGCGAATCCTCTCAATGCATCAATGGCTTCTACTCTGTTTTTTCCTTTGGTAGGGGACTGTTTGGTGGGCATAAACATTAATTTTGTTTTGGGTTTTTAGATATTTTACAAGTATAGTAAAAAAATGACAATGCCTATTCTATTGTCATGCATAAAAATTGAGTAATTTTGAGGCAAAAGATATGTTTATGAAACCAATACTTTTTCTTTTGTTATTCCTTCCATTATTGAATTTTAGTCAATCCTTTGGTTGGAATATTAACCGAGGAGACCAAAACTTAAGTGGAGTCACAAATGTTGAGATAGCCGATCAGCTTGAAGTGAAATGGACTTTTAAGGCAAATGATGTGATCAAGAGTTCGCCAGTTTTTGGAGGGGATTTGATATTTGTGGGCTGTGATGATGGAAGTTTATATGCCCTCAATAAGAAGGGTGAGCAGGAATGGAAGTTTCAAGTGGAGACCAGTTTTGAAGCACCACCCATGTATTTAGATGGATTGGTTTATATTGGTTCATTGGAGGGGGGTCTTTATGCTATTGATGCCAAAACTGGAGAAGAAAAGTGGAGCTATGAAACCGAAGGTCAGATTTCAGGCTCGGTGAATTGGGCATACTCGTCCGACCAAAAAACCAAACAAATTCTCTTCGGCAGCTACGATTTCTTTCTTCATTCTGTGGATGCTCAATCCGGAAAGCTCCTCTGGAAGTATGAAACCGATAATTATATAAATGGAGCTGCTGCCATTTATGAAAATCTAGCCATTTTTGGAGGCTGTGATGGCTACCTTCATTTGGTGGATGTTTATACAGGGAAAGTAAAAGACACCATTATGATGGGGACTTATATTGCTTCGTCTTCTGCCATTCATGAACATTATGCCTATTTTGGAAATTACGATGGAACTTTTTTTAAAACGGATTTAAAGGAAATGAAGATCATTTGGAAGAACGAGCAAACAGGCTCTTTTGTGGGTTCTCCTGCTGTTAATGAAAGTAAAGCCATCATTGGTTCTCAAAACAGATATGTCTATTGTTATGATACAGAAAGTGGAGATGTTTTGTGGAAATTTAAAACCCTGAGAAAGGTAGACAGTTCACCGATTATTGCCCATGATAAAGTCTTGGTAAGCTCCACTGATGGGAGAGTATATGTTCTTGATATTGAAACAGGGGAGAGGCTCTGGTCTTACGAAATAGGTAGCCCTATTATTGGAACTCCTGCAATCAATAAGAAGATGATCATCGTGGCAGCTCAAGATGGTAGTATATTTTGTTTCACCGAAAAAAAATAGAAAAATGACTCGCCCAACTTTAACTTTAAACACCCTTCAGGCTAAAAAGAATATTCAGAAGATGAAGGCTATTTGTGAGCAGCATGAAATGGATTTTCGACCTCATTTTAAAACGCATCAATCTCCTCAAATAGCGGAATGGTTCAGACAAGAAGGCATTGACAAGTGTACTTGCTCATCATTAGATATGGCTTATGAATTTGTAAACCATGGATGGAAAGATATTTGTGTGGCTATTCCTCTAAATGTGAGAGAAATGCAAAAAGCGAATCTAATAGCTAGTCAAGTGAAATTATCCTTATGTGTTGACCATTTGGAAACCCTCACTCGTTTGGCTCAAGAAACCTATTCTCCCATTTTTGTTTTTATAGAGATTGATACGGGATATGGAAGGAGCGGGGTTTATTATGAAGACAGAACTTTAATCAATAGCCTCCTCAAAAAGATTGATGTTACTGAACATCTGGAATTCTCTGGATTTTTAAGTCATACCGGCAATAGCTATCATTCATTAAATGCTAAAAAAGGAAGAAGTATTTTTGAGGAAGCCAGAAAAAACATGGAGGAGCTTAAGAAGGAATATATGGAGCAATATCCTCAAATGATCCTCAGCATGGGAGATACCCCTTCGAGTAATTTCGCCGACAAGTTTGATGGGATTGACGAGTGGCGCCCCGGAAATTTCATCTTCTACGATTTTATGCAATATGCTATAGGGGCTTGTGCAGAAGAGGAAATCGCAGTACGAGTAAAATGTCCGGTCATTGGTATTTACCTCAAAAGAACAGAAATTGCCATTTATGGTGGTGGAGTTCATCTCTCAAAAGATTCCATACAATACCAAAAAGAAACCATTTATGGCTGGGCCCATTATGAAAATGAAAGTATAGCAAATGGATTTCCTGTTATAAGCCTAAGTCAAGAGCATGGAATTATCAGGGTTTCTGAAGCCTTTCTCAAAAGAGTAAAAATTGGAGATATTTTAGATATTATCCCCATTCATAGCTGCATGACAGCGGATTTAAATGCCTATTATTTAACAGAAGACAGTCGGCAAATATCTAAGTTTCGTACTTATTAGAATATTTTAGCACTATTTAATTTCTTCAATTTCTGTGATTTACTAAATTTGTAGCACCAAAAAACTAATATCATGGAACGAAAAGACATTGAAGAGTATTTTAATGTAGCTCTAGCTACCTCTCTAGTTATTTTTGGTTTCGACTTGGAAAAACTCCACGTACTATTGAAACTAAAAGATGAAAACCCTTATAAAGGAGCCTATATTTTACCCTCGAAATATATAAAACCAGATGAAAGTATCGATATTTGTGTCAAACACCTCTTGGAGGAATCTATAGGGAACGAAGAAGCCTATATTGAACAGCTCAATGCCAGTGGTAAGGTGTTTCGTAACCCTCTGGGAAGGGTTGTCAATATTGGTCATTATGGGCTAATCAGATATGATAGTGATGAGTCCATGAAATGGTCGAAAACAGGATTGAAATGGTTTCCTTACGATGAAATTCCCGATTTGGCCTTCGATCACAATGATATCATCGATTTTGCCAAAGAGAGATTGAAGAGAAGGGTAAAACGTCGTCCGGTTGGTTTTAACCTTTTGCCAAAAGAGTTCACCATTACGCAATTACAGGCGCTTTACGAAGAAGCACTGTCCAAGTCATTCGATAAAAGAAATTTCAGGAAAAAGATTTTCAACTCCAATTTACTCGTTGACTTAGAGAAGACAGTAGAATCAATAAATGGAAAAGATTCTAAGCTTTATAAATTTGATGAAGATAAGTATGCTAAGATGTCATTAAAGGGATATGATTTCTTGTTTTAAAACATATACCCAATCGTAAAATAACTAGCTCGGGAACTCATCTTTGGCGCATCTTGTTCTTTCATAATTTCGGAGAAGCCATTCTTGAAGTTTAGACTCACAAATATGGAGCTCACTTCCAGTCCTATTCCAAATACTAAGCCTGTTTCTGATTGGTGGAATCGATTTTCAAAATCTAAGGATTCTCCCCCTGCTTTTCCAGAAAAATGATAGGAATAGTAAGCTCCTGCTGAAACATAGAAACGACTATTCATTTGTCCCATTCCAGAAGCCAATACTAAACTGACAGGCGTACTGATGCTTTGTGTTCTGAAGTTTCCATCAGGGAATCCGCTTCCCATTGAAGAGTAAAGTACTTCGGGTAGTAAAGAAATGTTTTTGGTAATTTTTAGTTGGGTCATCAGACCTATTTCATAGCTAAATTTGTTTTTACCATTATAAAAGTCATCTGAATAATGATGATGGCTACTTCCAAAACTGGCTTTTAAACCATATCTGAGTCTTGGGACTCCTCCATTTTTTGTTTGTGCGATTAGATATTTACTTGGCTCTAGTTTTTCTTGTTCCGCTAACTTTATCGTCAAGTCGAAAAGAAGCTCTGTTATTTCCTTCATGCCATTATAGTCGATGGTTTCTGCATCATCTTGAGGTTTGTGGTATGGGCCAACAATTCCCGAAGAAATATAAAGTGCAGGAATTCCAAAATCTCCAAATGGCCCCGAATCGGTTCTTTGTGATACTTTCTTACCGGAATTCTTAATCTTGATTTGATGGTTTTTGGCCACTTCTTCCAAGATGTCATTTCCTCCATTAACACTAGCCATAGCGCCAATCACGCATTGTTGGCTCTCCGAATATCGACCTATCATATCGATACTCATCATTAGCTTTATATCATCAGCAGGAAAGAATTCCTGTTTTAATACCTTAGTAGAGCCAATCAACCCACTTTCTTCTCCATCAAATGCAATGAGAATAACACTACGTTTCAATAAATGACTATTTTCTTTTAATGCCCTCCCCAGTTCTATCACACCTGAAGTACCCGATGCATTATCATCGGCCCCATTATAGATAATTTTTTCGCCTTTAGAATTATAATAAAAGGATACATGATCATAATGTGCACCCAAAACGATATATTCATCTTTTAATTTGGAATCACTTCCTTCAATCAGAGCAATTACGTTGTGACCAACAAGATTGGTGGTGCTGAAATAGGTATTAAAAGGATGCAGATAAGAGTCTCCAATGGTTTCTAGACCAAATTCTTTAAAATAGCCAGCAATATAGTGAGCGGCTTTTAATCCTGAGTGAGTGGAGAGGCCTCTACCTTCTAAGGAATCACTAGCCAACACATAAACATGTTTTTTTAATGAATCGGCTGAAACTTCAACTTGTGCAATAACATTAATTCCACTGATGAGGATGACTAAAAAAGTTAGGATGTGTTTTTTCATAGATAGTTGATGTGTTTTTGAGGATGTCAAAGATAAAAATAATCGTTATGTATAATTTTTCTTCTTCGTTTTATCCTATTAATCTTTATATTATATTTGACTGCTGTAGTCTACACATTGTAAAACCATATCTCATGAAGAATATTCTCTTTTTATTTCTATCCTTATTTACCTTTGGAGCTTTTGCTCAAGGTTCTGATACCTTAATTGCAGAGTCAAAAATTAAAGAAGTCAATCTGTTTTTTAGTGGTGCAGAAGTGAGTCGTGAAGTCACTTTTAATGCCAAGAAAGGCAAGCAATTATTATTAGTTGATGAATTACCGGTTCAATTTAATCATCAGAGTTTGCTAGTGAGTAATGTGAAGAATGCCAAAATATTGTCGGTGAAGTTAGAGAATGGGCGTTCAAAAAAAGTAGATGATAGAGCTCAAATCAAAGCTATTGAATTAGAAATTAAAAATCTGAAGCAAAAGATAAAAGACAATAGAATTGAAAAGCAGGTCTTTCAAATGGAAAAGGATTTTATTTTAAATAATGGTGTGTTAGGTGGTGATAAAGGAGCTACCATAGCCGAAATTAAAGCTGGCGCAGAATTTTATAGAACCAAGCTGACCGAGATCAGTAAAAAGGTTTCAGCACTTGATTTGGAACTGGATAATATAAAAGAAGAGATAGTGGACTTAGATAATAAGAGGTCTAAAATCAAAATGGAAGGGAGCAAAGAGTATAGTCAAGTTTATATTCTTTTAGAAAATGAGAAAGAGGTTTTAAAGCAAACTTTCAAGCTAAGCTATTATTTAACCGCCGCAGCTTGGGAACCTGTTTACGATTTTAGGGTGAAAGAATTAGGCGAGCCTTTAGCCATTGATTATAATGCGATTATTTATCAAAACTCTGGCGAAGATTGGAAAGAGGTAGCTTTGACTTTGTCCACAAGCGATCCAAGTTTGGGGAGTGCCAAGCCCGAGTTGGAGGACTGGTTTATTGATAAGAGAAAGGCAAAAGAAAATAAATATAATTCTACTGTTCTTGGAACTGAAAAAAACGCATCGTTAAAAGGACAATTAGTTGATGCTGAGACTTATGAACCGGTTCCCTTTACAAATGTTATTCTTGAATATAATGGTACTCAAATTGCTGGTACATCAACAGATTTTGATGGGAATTATACTATGAAACCTATTCCTAATGGTGTGTTTACGCTTAAGGCAAGTACGATTGGTTATCAGCCAGTTATAGTTGAGTATGTGATTGTAGAAGAAGGAAAAATTAATTTTTTGGATGTTGAAATGAATTCTCGAGAAATAAATTTGGACGCGGTAGAAATTATAGCCTATGAAGTACCATTAATATCTAAAGATGAGACTACAACAGGCGGCACATTTTCATTTAATGATGATGCTCGTAGGCCAAATAGAAATGCTTCATCTGTTGTAACAACAGTTGGAGGTGTAAATCTTTCAGATCGGAGTAAAGGTTCCAATAGTTCCATTATAACAGAAAACTATCTTACAGAAAATGTAAAGCAAAAGTTGAGCAATCTAGAATATGAGGTTAAAACGCCATTCACCGTTCTTTCCGATGGGAAAGATTATAGCCTAAAGATTAAAGAAGTAAAAGTCCCAGTAGACTACGTTTACTATGCTATTCCTAAATTGGATGATGATGTTTTTCTAACCGCACAAATTCCCAATTGGACAGATTTAAATTTGCTCTCCGGAAAATCGAATATCTATTATAGCGGCACCTATGTTGGAGAAAGTTATATTAGTGACTCCTATGCAGGTGATACTTTGGATGTTTCTCTAGGAAGAGATAGAGATATTATGGTCACCAGAAAAGGAAATAAAGAAAGACTAGAAAGAAAAGTATTAGGCAAGAGCATTCTAGAAACCCTAAGTTGGGATATTGAAGTGAAGAATAATAAAAACACTGCTGTAAAAGTGATTTTAGAAGACCAGTTTCCACTTGCCATCAATCAGAATATTGAAATTGAATTGATTGAAGTTTCTGGTGCTAAATCTGAACCGAAAACAGGAAAACTCACATGGGATTTGGAGCTTGAACCTAAAGCCTCTGTTGAATTACAGGTGACTTATACTGTTCGCTATCCAAAATATTCAAAATTATATCTTGATTAGCCGATCAAGGGTTGTCGACCTTTTTGGAAGGTCGGCAACCCTTGACCTTTTTGGAAGGTCGGCAACCCTTGACCTTTTTGGAAGGTCGGTAACCCTTGACCTTTTTTTTGCCTTTTGAAAGAAATATCGATGCCAGAATTATTTAACAACAAATATTAATATTTATGAGTAATCAAGAAACACCAATGTTGGTCCTATCAAAAATCGTTGATAAACAGATTGAGAAAATAGAGCTATTGGAGAAAATAGCGCTGGGTATATTTGGTTTAGGCATTTTGATATTTTATACAAATGCTATAGTTTATGTAATGGCATTTGGAGGAATATTATTATCAATGAGCTATTTCTTATTGGCATTCAGAACCTATAAATTTGAGGACTCTCAAGAGTCAGAGTCTATACTACAATCACAAGGAATGATTTTGTTTCTCTCGAAGCTTAATTATTTGGCCTTTTCCATTGGAAGTGTTGGTTTGTTATTTGCCATCGCAAGTATAGCTGGTTCTGAGAAAATGGTATCAATTTCAATTATCACTCTAGTCACTAGCACCGGTTTTCTTATTGCCAGTAAATCATGGCAAGAAAATCATGTTTTAGGAAAGGGCTTATTGATTAGAAATATGCTTTTCTTAATAGCCTTAGGAATGACTTTATTGGTTTAATTGAAGTTCTACCTTAACTATCAGAATAGGGAGTTTGATTTTTTTAATTCCAGTATTCTAATATCTTTGTTCTAACAAAATCAAATATTAAATAATGAAATCATCCAAATTTATACTTGCTATCCTATTCTTGTGTTTATCCTTTTCGGTATATGCGCAAACGGAGGAGGCTAAAGTTAAAACTAAGAAGTTCTCAAAAACCTTTGATCTAAGATTTGAGAATGGTGCCATGTTGGGTAATAATACTGAATTTTCTCAGCAAGTGGTGGATGCATCCTATTATAATGGTGCAGATATACGTTTGGGGTTTCGTAATGCTAATGCAGATGATATTTATAGTAATGTATATCGTCGTCCTTATTTTGGAGTTGGACTTTATACCTCTACTTTCCATAATACCGACATCGGAAATCCGGGAGCGGTATATTTCTTCTTAACCATCCCCCTCAAATTTGAGGGCCTCAAAAAATGGTCTTTCTCTTATTCTGGAGCATTTGGTTTATCTTATAAATTCAATCCTTACGACCCTATTAAAAACCCAACCAATGTATTCGTAGGTTCCTATAAAAACTGTTATGTACATTTAGCTTTTGTAGCTAATTATAAATTTAATGACCGATGGTCAGCTAATGGTTCTTTCGGATTCAAACATTTTTCCAATGGCTCTTTCAAGCAACCAAACTACGGTTTAAACCTAATTCCTATAACAGTTGGTGTAAGTTATAAGATGGACAAAGTGGAGGTTGTTAAAGAAGGTCGCCCTATCCCGAAATTCGAAAGACATAACCTGGTGAATGTAGCTCTTGGAGTGGGAAGTAAGAACTATCAAGTTGGAGGAGATAACTACTTGAAAACTACTTTAACTATCGATTTCTTAAGACAGATTAATTATAAATATAGAATTGGAGCTGGTTTGGATATTTTTTATTCTGATAAATCCAATTATAGAAATAAATCAGATCAATCTACTTTTTCCAAATCCTATACATATGCACTTACTGGTTCTTGGGAGTGGGCCTTAACAAAGAAATTATATGTGCCAATCGCTATCGGTTTCTATTTACATCGCAATGAAGAAAACGATGAAAAAACAGTGTATTACGAAAGAGTAGGTATGCGCTATCGCATCACTGATCATTTCTTTGCGGGAGTTACTATAAAAGCTCATGCCGGTGCTGCTGATTATTTTGAATGGGCTGTTGGGTATACGATTTACTAGGGTCGTCGACCCTCTTAAGAGGGTCGACGACCCTAAAGCTTTCTTTTTTTCCTTATCTTTATGGCAAAAAAATATCATGCCCTCAGAAAAGATTTTAACGCGCATCGAACCTGGGAATGTATATCACATCTATAATAGAGGATTGAATCATCAGAAAGTATTCTTTCGAGAGAAGGATTATTATATGTTTCTGGATAAATTTATTGAATACCTTTATGATTACTGCGATTTATATGCCTATTGTCTTATACCCAACCATTACCATTTTGTATTACGAGTGAATGATGAAAATGGAGATCAATTTAGTAGACAAATAGGAAGCCTCATCGTGAGTTATACCAACAAAGTTAATTTGCGAAAGGATAGAATCGGAGGATTATTCATGAAACCATTTAGAAGGATTCTGGTCAGAAGAGAGGACTATTTAAAAAGGCTTATATTTTATGTAAATCACAATGCTGCAAAGCATGACTTAGTGAAAAACTTCAGAGATTATAAATTCAGTTCCTATCCAGCCATGTTATCTGATGAAGATACTATTGTTGCTAGAGAAAAGGTGTTTCAGATATTCAACAACAAGGAAGAATTTGTTGAGTACCACAATTTCCGTCATGAAGATTTCAAAATACGGAGGTATCTTCTAGAAGACTAGGTTCGTCGACCCGCTAAAGGGGTCGACGACCCTAAATCCTCAAAAAAACCAGGATAACTCTTATTAATAGCCTCTGCATGTTCAATTTCAATGGGCCCTGAAGCAATTAATGCAGCAATTGCACCTGCCATGGCAATTCTATGGTCATTATTGGAATGGATTTTTCCTCCACTGATTTCTCCTCCTTTTATAATCATCACATCTCCATCTAGTTTTATTTTTATGCCTAATTTCCCCATCTCTTGCTGAAGAACCAAAGCTCTATTGCTTTCTTTATGATACAATCTTGTGACGCCTGTTATTCTTGTTTCACCTTTGCAAGCTGCTGCTAAAACAACCAGAGGAGGGAATAGATCAGGACAATGGGTGGCATCAAAATCGAAAGCCTGCAAGGGAGCTTTGCTGATTTTTATAGACTCCTCAGAGATTTCAACTTTTGCACCTGATTTCTCTAATGCATCGAGTAGGGCTCTGTCTGCTTGAAGTGATTGAGGGTTTAAGCCTTTTACATCTACTTCACCAGCAATGGCTCCAGCCACCAAGTGAAAAGCCGCGCCACTCCAATCGCCTTCTATCTTATAGTTTCTGGCTTTGTATTTTTGGCTTCCTTTTATTTTGAAAGTTTCGTAATTCTCTTGCTCCACTTGGGCTCCAAATGCTTTGAGGATGTCTAAAGTCATGTCGATATAGGGAATACTTTGGAGTTTATTGACTTTTAAAAGGCTATCGTTTTCTGCCATGGGTAGGGCAATCAGTAGGCCTGTGAGGACTTGTGAACTAATACTCCCGTCAACTTCTGCTACTCCACCTTTTAAGGGCCCAGAAACAGTAAGAGGAAGATATCCATTATGACTTTCCACTGTTACTCCTAAATCTCTCAAAGGAGTTTCTACCATGTTGATAGGGCGTTTTAATAGCGAGCCCTCCCCAGTAAGCTTTATGGTTTGAGGGAATAATGCAGCAATAGGAGTGAAGGTCCGAATACCCAAGCCAGACTCCCCAGCCGATAAGGTTTTTCCTTTGAAGTCTCGCTTTCCTAAAATACATACCTGATCACCAGAAATATGAACCTCAGCACCCAATTGCTCTGCTACTTTTAAAATGGACATGCTATCATTACTAAAATCGGCATTACTAATCTGAGTTTCCCCATCAGCTAATAAAGCTATAGCGATAGCTCTTTGCATATAACTTTTTGAGGAGGGTGCTTTAACAACACGCTGATATTTTGAAGGATAAATTGTTTTGTTCATTATTCTAGTTTTTTTTGGGGGTTGTCATCTTTCTAAGCCTTATCTATTATGAAGAGACTAAAAATGGGTGCGTTTTTCTTTTACCTGGTCGGCTCGATATTAAATAGCTTAATTATAATCTCAAATTCGAGGCTTGTGCAGTCATTAAAATGTGAGTTTACTGTTGTAAATGACCATTTTATGTGCAAGCGTAACGAAGAAGTCTGAATTTCTAATTAACCATTTAGAATCTGTGTTTGTTTGTTAATAGACTCCTGATGTATAGCCTTAAATACAGCCGCAATGATTTCTGGACTCAACTGAGCTTCTTCTCCTTTTTTAATGTTTTTATCTAAAAGATGATCCCATCGCTTCGATTGTAAGACAGTCATATTATTCTCTTTTTTATACCTACCAATGGCTTCCACTTCCTCCATTCTCTTACCAATTATCTTGATGATTTCTTGATCGTATATGTCTATTTTATAACGTAAATCCTCCAATTCATCCAAACTCACATTCTCTGGTTTTACTTGGCGGAAAACTAATTTCTCAAGCATTTCATCAAAAGCTGCTGGAGTAATTTGTTGTTTGGCATCGCTCCAAGCACAATCTGGGTCGGGGTGTACTTCTACCATCAATCCATCGAAATTTAAATCTAATGCCTTTTGTGATAAACTTTGAATAAGACTCCTTCTACCACCAATATGACTTGGATCACAAATCAAAGGTAAGTTTGGAAGTCGGCGTTTCAATTCAATGGGGATTTGCCATTTAGGTATATTTCTAAATAGACTTTGCTCATAAGTGGAGAATCCTCGGTGAATGGCTCCAATTTTATCAATTCCTGCTTGATTGAGTCTCTCAATGGCTCCAATCCACAGCTCCACATCAGGATTAATGGGGTTTTTTACAAAAACAGGAATATTAACGCCTCTTAAAGAGTCGGCTATTTCTTGCATAGCAAACGGATTTGCAGAGGTTCGAGCCCCAATCCAAATGATATCAACGCCAGCTTTTAAGGCTTCATAAACGTGTTTTACCTGAGCCACTTCGGTGGAAGTGAGTAGACCAGTTTCTTGCTTTGCCGTTTTTAGCCATTCTAATCCTTGGCTACCTACTCCTTCAAAGGTATTGGCGCGGGTTCTAGGTTTCCAGATTCCGGCTCGGTACACTTGAACTCCAGTGTTCTTTAATTCTTTGGCGGTATTGACCACTTGTTCTTCTGTTTCAGCGCTACAAGGGCCTGAAATGAATAGTGGCTTTTCTATGGAGCTGATTCCCCAATCTTCTAATTTTTTAATTTCTATATGTTGTTCCATAATATCTTTTATTTAGAGCTTTTCTATAAAGTTGAGTGTTTGAGCTATAAAGTTAAGGTTCGAGGCGTGTGAGAAATTCAAACCGCAGAATACTGGAGTATTTGAGGATTTGGATTTTGAGCAACAACAATGAAGTCTGACTTTATAGCCGAACACTATTTAGGCTTTTAAAACGCGTTTAATACTATTTGCTTTATTTATCATTTGGTTTAAATCCTCCGTTTTTCTTTGGAGGATATTTTCTTTAAATAATTGGAGTTGCTGAATGTAATTATCCAAAACAGCCGTTATATTCTCTGAATTTTGCTCAAAAATGGGCGTCCACATTTCAGCTGAACTTTTGGCCAATCTTACCGTGGAATCAAAGCCACCACTGGCTAAATTGAAAATATTCTTTTCATTCTTTTCCTTTTCTAAAACTGTTAAAGCCAAAGCAAAGGAGCTGATATGAGAAATATGAGACACATAAGCTGCATGAATATCATGATTGCTGGCGCTCATATAAACTATAGGCATATTTAGAGTTTCGTAGAGTTGACTCACCATTTCTATAGCTTCTTTACTGCTGTTTTCGGCTTCTGTAAAAATAACAGCCTTGGCATCGAAGAGATTAGGAATAGCAGCCCATGGTCCGGAATGTTCGGTACCAGCCATTGGGTGGGCTGCTACATACTGACTTCTTTTGCTGTGACTCTTTACTCGTTCACAGATGCTCTTTTTAATGGACCCCACATCGGTAATGACTTGTTCTTCCACTTGGTCTAAAATCTTTGGAAGCAGATGTAAACTCACATTGGCAGGAGTGGCTAATACGATTAAATCAGCTTTTTTCACACCCTCCTCTAGATCACATATTTCATCTGCTAAGCCTAGTTTCTCTGCGGTATGGGCATGAAGCTTATTATTATCTACCCCTATGATATGCTTGGTGAATCCTCGCTTTTTTAGGTCGATGGCCATAGAGCCACCCATGAGCCCTAATCCAATAATACAAATTTTCATTAGGCGGTAGTTTTTTGTGTGATACGCTCCATGGATTGGTCTATGTCTGCTTGAGGTGCACATAAAGAAAAACGGATATATTGTTTCCCATTGCTGCCAAATATGCTCCCCGGACTAGCGAAAATGCCCTTTTCATAAAGTAGGTGATCACTAAATTTCTCACCCGACTCAAAAGACTTGGGAATCTTAGCCCAAACAAAAAGCCCAGCTCCATCTTTTTTATACTCACATTCTAAAATATCTAGCATCCTCCAAATTTTTTCTCTTCTATTGCCGTATTCCGCATTGATGCTATCAAACCAAACTTGTCCTAAATCCATGGCTTTTATAGCTGCTTTCTGAATGGGTTTAAACATCCCAGAATCAAAATTGCTTTTTACCTTTAAAATATGGTTAATGATTTCTGCATTTCCGGAAACCATTCCTACTCTCCAGCCTGCCATATTATGGGATTTGCTTAATGAGTTGAGTTCAATAACAGGGTCGTTTCTATCGCAAAAAGAATGAATACTAATGGCTTCATCATTTAAAATGGAGCTATATGGATTGTCATTCACCAATAGTATTTGATATTTTTTGGCAAAGGCCACCAAAGATTTTAGGCTTTCTTTTTGAGCTTTTGCACCAGTTGGCATATGAGGATAATTCATCCAAAGAATTTTGGTTTTTTCATTAACAAGGCCTTCTAACTCCTCAAAATCGGGTTGCCAATTATGCTCTTCTTTTATACCATATTCTTTTACATTCACTGCCAAAAGTTTGGCCGTTGAGGCATAGGTAGGATAACCCGGGTTGGGAATCAGTATTTCATCACCTGGATTACAAAAGGCCATGTGGATGTGCATGATGGCCTCTTTGGAACCCATCAAAGGCAGAATCTCTGTTTCAGGATTCAGTTGAACTTGATAGGTTTTCAGATACCAATTTTGAAAAGCATTTCTCAACTCAGGCAATCCTTTATAGGATTGGTAATAGTTGGCGCCCATTTCAGAAGCCGCTTGCTCCAATTCTGCAATCACCTGTGGATGAGTAGGAAGGTCAGGATTTCCAATTCCCATATTGATGATATTCATGCCTTTTTCTTCCAGAGCTAGAATCTCTTCTCTTTTTTTAGAGAAATAGTATTCTTCTACAGTTTGTAGTCTATTTGCTGGTGTCATAATCGGTATTATTAATATTATTAAATGATTTTTGTCCAAAAGGGTATTCACCTAGAATATGCAGCTCATCTATGAGTGGGCGGATGGCTTGTAACATATCCTGATATATTTTCACTTTATCAAAAAGCACATCGATGTAAAAGAGGTAGTGCCAAGGTTCTCCTATAACAGGCATGGATTCTATTTTGCTCAGATTGACTCCGTAAATATCAATAATGCTTAAGATTTTTGCCAAACTACCTTGTTGATGTGGTAGTAAAAGTGCTAATGAAGCTTTATTGAAATCTTCTGGACTTTGCCCTCCTCGCTTTCTTAGGGTGAGAAAACGAGTATAGTTTTGCTTATTGGTTTCAATACTTGGAGCTATGATTTCCAGACCATATTGCTCTGCACCCAATCTACTACCTATGGCTCCCGCATTTTGAAGATTGTTTTCCGCAATATTTCTCATGCTCATAGCGGTATCTTCTGCATCCACTAGTTTAATATGAGGATGGCTTCGGAAAAACTCACGGCATTGATTGATGGCCATATAGTGTGATTCTACTTGTGTGAGTTGGTCGAGACGAGTTCCGGGGAGTGCTACCAAGTTTTGTTCAATACGCAAATATACCTCACCTATAATCTGCAAGTTGGCTTGACGAATCAAGTTGAAGTTATTATGAATGGTACCCGAAATGGTATTTTCTATAGCCATAATCCCAAATTCAGCCTCCTCATGGCTCACCGAATCCACTAAACCCTGAAAGGTGACTTGCGGTAATATCTCTGTTTTCTGTCCGAAGTATTCTTCAGCAGCTTCTTGATGAAATGCCCCTTTAATTCCTTGTATGCTTACTACCATTTTTTTTGATTAAGTATTCTTAAATAAAAAAAGCGCCTCAGGATATTTTCCCGAGACGCTTTGATTTGTATAATTCATTTTTTCTATACAATACAGTCTCGGGTGTTTCCATAATAGAAATACCAGAAAAAGAAATAAGAAAAAATGCTGCTATATAAATTCATAATATTTTGCATAAAAAAAGCCCCTTTCAAAAAGGGGCTCTATATTTTGTATGACTACATATAAATTCCCCGCTCTTATTGTGTCCAATAAAAGAAGAAATAAAAATATGTAGCAATGTTTAAAATCATGTTGTTTGTTTCTGATTGCAAATAAAGAACTTTTTTTTGGAATGAGAGATGGTTTTTTTTAGAAATGTGAAAATTTTAATTTCTAAGAGATTACATGTCAATCATAATTTGAATAAATTGAAAGTTTTTAAGTACATCCTTTTGGTGGTATAGGTATTTGGGTTAATTTTACCAAACTTCAGTATACCTACTCATATGGCGGCAAGTATACTGAAGAAACTTACTTATATAAACAAGTTCTCAGCAAGCATGAAGAGTGAAATCCGAAATAGCAGTAGTTTTTAATGGTATAAAATACTAAATGGCAACTTAATATTAAAACGAATTATATTTTGTAACTTTGCATCATTATGAATCAAGCACTTTTAACAAGGTTATTTAAGTCAATTAATGGAGAGAAAGATACTCCATTGATGAAAGTTGCATATAGTATTATTGAGGATGAAAAGCGCAAAGGACATATTAAACTAGCTAATAAACTTAATGATTTACTTGCTGATAGTTTTATTGATATCTTGGAACCAACACCTAATTTAAAAGTTGCCAAAGATATCCTTTATAAAGTTCCAGTTGATAGAAGATATAAATTACCCTTAGCTACACATATAGAACATGACCATTTAAGACATGAAATGGTCTTGACTTCTGAGGTAGAGAGTAAAATATTACGAATAGAAAAAGAATACCTAGCACGCGAAAGGTTAGCCCATCATGGATTGAAACCTAGAAAAAAAATATTGTTCTACGGTTCTTCTGGATGTGGTAAGTCTATGGGTGCAGAACGTATTGCATGGGAATTGGGATTACCTTTTTATAAAGTGAGATTTGACTCTATTATTTCTTCTTATCTTGGAGAATCAGCCTCTAATCTTCAAAATTTATTTAAAAGTATTGAGGATTATCCATGTGTTCTTTTGTTGGATGAATTTGATATAATTGGAAAACAAAGAAACATATCGTCCAATGATGTTGGGGAAATTCATAGAATTGTTAACATACTTCTTGGCTTGCTTGAGGAATATGATGGTGAAGGAATTTTAATAGCAACCACAAACCTAGAAGGAAGTTTAGATAATGCTTTATTTAGAAGATTTGATGATTTCATAGAGTTACCAAAACCTAATGAAAGTGAAATTAAGCAATTATTAACTGTTTGTTTTTCTGCTTTGAATATTAATAACAAAATTAAACTTGCAAGTTATTCGAAAAAAATGCTCGGAATGTCTTATGCAATTATTGTAAAAATTGCCAACGACGCTGCAAAAAAGGCTATTATAAATTTAAACAACGAAATTTCTTCTGAGGATTTGGATACAGCTTTAGATGAGAATAAAGCTATTAATCGATAATCAATGGAACAATTTCCTCACCTAAATTTTGTTCAAAAGTTAAAAGGTAAACCTCGCTACCATGGAGGTGGTAACGAAAACAACAGAACTAGAGAAAATAAAGAAGATAGAAAAGGTCATAGCGAAAAATTACAGCGTTGGACGACAGGTAACAAATCGAATTGGGAACAATCTATCAATCTTCGAAATGAAGAGAATCTTGCCACGCTAAATGAAGAAATAATTCCAATATTCATTCAAATTAACCCCGAAATAATTAATGCTGAATTTGATTTAGAATCATTTGGAATAGAAGTCATTTCAGAAGAAGAGGATGGATATATTATTGGAGCTTCTCTTGATAACTTCCGTACACTTGAAAATAAAATTAATGGTTTTGTAGAATCAGAACGAGGAACAGGAGAAATTGCAAACTTTTGGGAAATATTTGAAGGTAATAGAAATGATTGGAAACCTAAACATATACTTTCTGAAGAGTTATACTCTAAATGGCATGAAATTGAGGATAATAAAGTTTATAATGTAGAAGTCTCGATAGCTTTTGCAAAATCTATAGGTAAAGAGCCTGACCCTACTAAAAGGGGTGGTGAATCAAGGCTGCGTAAGTATAGGGAAAAACAAATAGAGCTAGATGACCTTTTAATGGAAAGGGAATCTCATTTTGAAGAGTTCATAAATCACTATGGAGTAATAACAAGTTCGATTGTTTATCTAGAAGATAGCTTTGGTTGTGAAGTTTCTATATCAGGAACTGGTTTGAAAGACCTTGTTGTTAATTATCAGTTTGTTTTTGAAATTTCTGAAATAGAAGAAATTACAGGAATAGAAGGTGCCGATAGTGAAGTTCCTGAAATTGAGATTGATATATTGCCACCCAATGAGGGCTCTATTGAAGTTGGAGTAATTGATAGTGGTATTATGGAGAATCACAAATATATAGCTCCTGCCATAAAAAAAGAGAATTCTCAATCATATATTGAAGGCGATGATTCAACTGTAGACCATGTTCTTGGAGGCGGACATGGAACTAAAGTTGCTGGAGCAATTTTATACCCTAATGGGTTGACTGATTTGCCAATCCCATACCAATTACCTTGTTTCATAAGAAACATAAGAGTTCTTGATGATAATAATGAATTATCACATAATTATCCTGCTGAATTAGTTCAAAAAATTGTGTCGAATAATTCTGATTGTAAAATATTTAACCTTTCAGTATGTGCGAAGACTCCACACCGAACAAGGCATATGTCATCATGGGCTGCAATAATTGATAAAGTGATTTATGAAGAAGATTTGCTTTTTCTGGTTTCGGTAGGAAATATTTCATTTCAAGATATTGCAAATTATTTAAATAATGGAAAGCCTTACCCTCAATACCTTGAAGAAAAATTATGCAGATTGGCAAATCCATCACAAAGTAGTTTTGCTTTATCGGTAGGCTCAATCAATTATACTCCTTTTGAAGATGAATACTGGACTTCTATTGGAGGTGCAGATGAGGTATCTCCATTCTCTCGCATTGGAACAGGGATTTGGGGAAAAATTAAACCAGACGTAGTTGAGTATGGTGGCGGTCTTGTTTCTTCAAGGAATGGGTTTAACCAAATCAGAGAACATGAAGTTACATCACCAGAACTTATTCGTTCAACGTTGCATGGTGGTGGTGCTATGAGTAAAGATTGTGTTGGAACTTCTTTTTCAACACCAAAAGTTGCACATATTGCAGCTATTCTTAAACAACTTTATCCTGAAGAGCAAAGCAACCTGATAAGAGCCTTTATTGCTCAAGGTGCACGTTTACCTAATAATCATTTCCGTACGCCATCTAAAACAAGCATACAGCATTTTGGCTATGGTTTACCATCGCTTGAAAGAGTCACTAAAAATTCAGAGCACAGAATAACATTTTATAATACTGGTAATATCAAGGCTGAAGAAGCTCATTTGTATTCATTAAAAATACCAGAAGAATTAAGAGGGCAAGGCGAAGAGTATGATATCCTAATAGAAATTACTTTAGCTTTTTCAGCTCAGGTACGTCGTACAAGGCAAAAAACAAAATCATATTTATCGACTTGGCTTGATTGGTCAACCGCAAAAATTGGTGAACGTTTTGAAGATTTTAAAGATTATGCCTTGAAAGAAACAGGCGAAACCGAACTTGCTTATGATAGAGGTGCTCGCAATGAACTTCATAATTTTGATTGGAAAATAAAAAACCGTACAGACCAAGGTACAGTAGCGGATATAAATAGAACAAATAGTAGTTTACAAAAGGATTGGACTATAGTTCGGTCTTATGAATTGCCAGAAGATATTAGTATTGCGGTTAGAGGACATAAAGGATGGGATAAGAATATGAATGAAGTACCTTATGCTCTTACTGTGTCCATTGAAATATTAGGTTCTGATATTCCTATTTATGAATTGATTCGGTTAGAAAATGAAATAGAGATTGAAGTATAAGAAATGCCAGCTGAGAACAACGCATCATAAATAATTGCCGTATGTTAATAATATAAAGGGTTGTAGCCCGCACGAGCATAGTGGGTTTTGATAGTTTTGAGACCCGAACTCGGCAACTATTCATATGCAAACGTTAGTAATTTCCCCACATAGCAAATGAAAAACATTAAAACACTATCTTCCTTATTCATATTTAGAAAAACAAATGCAGATAAAAAAAGCCATTTCCCGAATTTCAAAAATACTCCTACTAGGAATACTCACCTTATTTTTAATGAGTTTCACACCCATTAAATACGATAAGATTTTCAAGAAGGATAAACAGAAGGTGGATACCTTAATCATGATCATGCCTTATGTGCAGGTTTTTGCTCATGACAATGAAGAGGTATTTATGGATATTGAGCTATCCATATTAAATGAAAACTTAATAGATAGTGTTAGCAAAGATATATTGGATAGGAAGTATGTATTTAAGAATATTACTCTAAAACCAGATGCTTTAGGTTTGTCTGATTTATTTGAAAAATTAGAAGCCTCCCCAAAATATTTGAATAATATTTCGGCACAAAATATTTTTATGAAACAGGAAATAATTTGGGAAAGCAAATATGCTATAATGATATTTTTAGAAGGTTATCATCTTGCCGCTTATCCTCCTCATTATTTTAGAAATGCCCAATTAAAGAGTAATACCATAATGATTCCTATCAATAACTCAACAGAATCTGAAATTGATTTAAGATTAATAATGATTAACACAGAATCCAATGAAATTGTTTATTACGATAAAGTAAATTCCTCTCAATATGATCCTAGGTTGCCAAATGAAATAGAAAATATGGTGAGGCAAATATTGAAAAAAATATATTATAAGTAGCAGGTCTTTTATGATGAAACAAATGGAAATTACTGATTCAGCTATTTGAGACATACAGAAAGTCATTTTTCATTCCTTTGGAATTCTACACTAAATAAATCAAGATTATTGCTCCCTTTATAATTTCTTTCCATACTTTTGGCTTCACGATCGAGAAATATCTTATCGGTAGGAACCATTTAATAACCTCTTAATAATCATAATGTTGCAGAAAGAAAGAATCATATTTAAAAAGCCTTCTAAGAAACATGCACCTAAGGGAATGGTCATTCTTTACGAAGATCAGGATATTATTGTGGTGAATAAAGAAAGTGGCTTGTTAGCGGTGAGTACTGATAAGGAAAAAGATAAAACAGCACATTTTATTCTGAATGATTATGTGAAAAAGGGAAATGTTAGATCCAAGAACAGAGTATTTATAGTGCATCGCTTGGACAGAGACACCTCTGGAATTTTGGTTTTTGCCAAAAGCGAAAAAGTGAAACGCTATTTACAAGACGAATGGGCTACTTTTAGCAAAACCTATTTTGCGGTGGTACATGGTCAGCTAGATGATAAAGAAGGCGAGATGATCTCTTATCTTGCAGAAAACAAGGTGTATATAGTGTATTCTGTAAAAGACTCTGCTAAAGGTAAGCTAGCCAAAACTGGTTATAAAGTACTTAAGGAATCGGGTAAATATAGTCTGCTCGAAATACAGCTATTTACAGGGAGGAAAAATCAAATTCGTGTTCATTTAGCAGAAAAAGAACATCCTGTGCTAGGTGATAAAGTATACGGAAGGATAGATAAAGGCATTAAAAGATTGATGCTTCATGCTGCTTCATTGACTTTGTTTCACCCTCTTACCAACGAAGAAATGACTTTTAATACAGAGATTCCTCAGTATTTTAAAATGCTGGTCAATTATAAAGCTTGATAAACTAAATCATAAAGCCATTAAACCTGATGAGCAAACTCGAAATAAAAAGCATCTGCCCTGCCAATAAACAAGAATGGAGAAAATGGCTAGAACAAAATCATTTAATTGAGGATGCTGTGTGGCTGATCGTATTCAAGAAAAGCTCAAAAACGCCAACCATCTCTTGGAGTGATGCCGTTGACGAAGCTTTGTGTTTTGGCTGGATTGATAGTGTAAAAAAGTCCATCGATTCGGAGAGGTATATGCAGTATTATGGCAAAAGAAAAGCCAATAGCATCTGGTCAAAAATCAATAAGGATAAAGTAGCCCACTTATCGCAACAAGATTTGATATTCCCTGCCGGATTAGAAATTATTGAAAAGGCAAAACAAAACGGAAATTGGGTCCTTTTAGATGATGTGGAAAAACTTATCATCCCCAATGATTTAGAGGAGTCTTTTAAAATATATCCATCCTCCAAAGATTTCTTTCTGAGCTTGAGTAAATCCGTGCGCAAAGGATTATTGGCATGGATAGTGATGGCTAAACGAGCTGAAACCAGAGAAAAACGAGTAAGAGAAGTTGCTGAAAAGGCTGGGGAGCATCTTTTGCCTAAGGCGTTTTCGTGATCTATACTTTGGGATATTCTTATTTCTATGGAGGGGATTTTAGGAAATAATATAGCATATAACAAATCTGGTACAGATCAAGCCAAGCACACAAATATCAATTTTCAGACACAATTAATCTAAAAACTGTAACTATTTTTTATGGAATAGTCCTGTAAGTGGATGTAAATGATAAAAGATGAAAGTGAGATTTTTAATGATGGTCGTTCTTGCATTATGCATAGGGCCTGTTTTGGCGCAAAAAACCAATGAGTTATATATGCCTAGGGAGTATAAACAAGCTTATGAGAATGAAACAAGGACACATGAAGGAAGGGCTGGGAAAAACTATTTCCAAAACAAAACCGATTATGTAATTAAGGCAGAATTTTTTCCCGACACCAAATTATTAGTTGGTAGCGAAATCATTAGATATTATAATAATAGCCCAGATACCTTATCATGGATTTATATGAATTTGTTCCAAAATTTATATAAGAAAGGAGAAGCTAGAGATTCTTATTTGGATGCCAATAGTATTCACGATGGAGTTCAAATTAAAAGCATAAAAGTTAATGGGATGGAAATAGAACTGGAATCTATGACCTATTATTCCACCATATTGGTTTTTCCAGTTCCAGATAAAGTTCATCCTGCTTCGGAAACTAAAATTGAAGTTGAATGGCAACAATTGATGCCGCTTTCTGCCATGCGTAGAATTGGAACTTATGATGAAAGCAGCTTTTGCGTGGGGTATTGGTATCCAAAAATGAGTGTATATGACGACATTGTGGGTTGGAATACTTTTGGACATACTGGAAATGCTGAGTTTTACAGTGATTATGGTGGTTTTGATGTGGAGATAACTGTTCCGGCAGAATATAATGTGTGGTCATCGGGTGTATTGCAAAACACCAAAGAAATATTTCGTGATAAATATATTCAGAGAATAGAGGAGGCTTCCAAATCAGATGAAGTCATTCATATTATCGATGAAAATGATAGAGATGAAAATAAAATTACATTAGCGGGTAAAAAACATATTTGGAGATTTAAGGCCAGTAATTTGCCTGATTTTGCATTTATCGTGAGTAATAAGTATTTATGGGATGCGACAAGTGCAAAAGTTGGAGATAGTAGAGTATTGGTAAATTCGGTTTATAATAAGAATTCTGAAAATTTTCGAAAGGTGACTGAAATCAGTAAAAAATCCATTGAATATTATTCAAATATTGTGCCTGCCATTCTTTATCCATACCCACTATTCACTGCCTTTAACGGAGAAGCAAAAGGAATGGAATTCCCCGCTATGATTAACGATCGAGAAGAAGATGAGTTTAGTACCTTGTTTACCACCACACATGAAATTGCCCATACCTATTTCCCTTTTTATGTTGGCACCAATGAGCAGGAATATGGCTGGATGGATGAAGGCTTGGTTTCTATCATTGGAATTTCAGCATTAGTAGAATTCATGGAATCTGATGAAGCATCAATATTCCCATTAGTCAATAAAAAGTATCATGCAGAATCGGCCAAACTAGCCATAGATATTCCACTTATGACAGGAACCCATAGTGCTGGAGATTTTACTTCTGGATTCATGACCTATGTTCGTCCAATAACAGCTTTCAGTTTGTTATTTGATTATATGGGAAAAGATAAATTTTATCAGGCCATTAGAGAGTTCACCGAACAATGGAAAGACAAACACCCAATTCCATATGATATGTTTTATGCCTTCAATAAAGTAGCTAATGAGGATTTGGGCTGGTTTTGGGAGCCTTGGTTTTTTGATCTAGGATATGCTGATATCGGAATAGGAAGGATTGATTATGGGACAGATGAAATAACAATCAATGTAGAAAACCTTGGTTCTTTTCCAATACCTGTGCACATGTTGGTAAATTATAAAAATGGGGAATCTTTTTCTGTGAACAAGAGGATGGATATCTGGAAATCTGGAATTAAATCCTGTCAAATATTAGTCCCAAAAGGTGAAATTGCAGAAATAGTTTTGGATACCAATACACCTGAAGCCTATTATGTGAATAATATTCTTTCCTACTAAATGAATCAAATAATATAATCATGAAGCCGGATTAAATAATCGTGAAATAAAGTTGTTTGAATTTAAGGACTCCAAAGTAATCTGAATAGATTCTCAACATAATAAAAAAATAGAAGGTGTTTCAGGCTAGGTGAGAATATTTATAGAAAACTCCGAAATCCTAGTTCTGTATTTATAAATCCAGATGGTGAGATTTTGGCGAAAAACATATAACATGAAGATCTGAGCCAGAGGCTTAATGAAATATTTAAGGATTAAGAAAAATATTTCATCATAAGCAATATAATCTTATTCTATAGTGGTTCATATCATTATATATCACCTGACCATAGGGGAACTCAAAAATATCTCCATATCCTTTTGATTGTATAATTATTTGACTTATTTTTACCATGCTTCCTTATGTAAAGTTAATTTAGCTCGTGTAGTAGAGCGTGAAACAACAAACAGGATCTATGATATTCAAAAATAATTATATTCGAGCCATATTCGTAACCATTTTAAGTTTTTTATTTCTGTTTTTTATGGCTTACAGATATACCAGTTTTCAACGTGGGCAGTGGGAAAGAGATGTTAGAACGGCTACACTTGATGTATTAATTGGAAAAAAATCAAAACTTGAAAAAGCATTATATTCGCGTATCTATTATACTAAAGGATTAGCTTCCTTTGTTTCATTAAATCCCAATATTACCACTGAAGAATTCAATATCCTTGCACAGGACTTTGCAAAAGATGATACTATTATTGGTTCTTTGGCCTTGTCTAAAGACTGTATTATTGGAGCTATTTATCCACTCGAAGGTCATGAAGCTGCTATAGGACTCGATTTACTAAATCATCCTGAACGAGCCGAAATAGTGAATAAAACCATTGAAACTCGAAAGACATTTGTAGCTGGTCCAGTAGATTTGGTTGAAGGAGGCGTTGCCTTCATTAGTTACACTCCGGTTTTTGATAAAACCATTACCGAAACTGGTGTTTTTTGGGGAGTTGCCGATATCGTTATAAATATGAATGCTTTATTTAATGAGGCGGAATTAAAAACGGTTGAAAATGATTTTGAATTTGCTTTAAGAGGATATAACGGTACGGGGATTAAAGGGAAAGTATTTTATGGTAAGGAGGAGGTTTTTAATAGTGATCCGGAAACGGTAATCATTAATCTCCCCTATGGGATTTGGGTTATGGCATCAAAGCCTGTAGACGGTTGGGAAGCCTTTTATGATCAAGATCGCTTTTTGTATTTATCTCTTATTTTCAGCTCTTTTGTTATCAGCCTTCTATTGGGTCTTTTAGTCCATGCTATTTTAAAAATACAATTGAATGAGCGAAGGTTGAAAGCGATTTTTAATTCTTTAGATAGTCTTATTATTGAATTCGATAAAAATGGTAAATACTTAAGTGTTGCCGCCACTCAACCTGGTCTTTTGGCAAAACCTGCGAATGAATTAATAGGTATGAATATTACAGAAATTGTGGATGTTGATACAGCTGTTCTATATAGAAACGCTTTTTTAAAGTGTCTGAAAAACAAAGAATTAGTGGTTTTTGAATACCCATTGATTATTGAGGGTAAAAAACGGTGGTTCCAAGGAAGGGTATCCTATAAGAATGCTAATTCTGTAATTTTTAATGCCATCGATATCACCAAAAATAAAGAGAATGAGGAATCAATTCTACAATCGAATCAAATGAAGGACAATTTGATTTCGGTTTTGGCCCATGATCTTAGAAATCCATTGGGTCACTTTATGCAAATGACCAATTTTTTAGTCGAAGATTTTAGTTCTTTTGAGAGAGAGGAAATATTAAGCCATCTAATAGGTATTAATGAATCCAGTAAAAACACCTATGACTTACTTGAAAATATTCTTAATTGGCAGCTTACTCGTAAAAACTCAAACCATATTATATTAAGGTCAGAAGATATAAAACCTCAAGTAGATGTTATTATTACTCAATTGAATTACCTAGCCATAGCTAAAAATATTAAGATTGTTAATGGGATGAATGAAGATAGCTATGCTATGGTTGATAAAAAGCTGTTTCATACCATTATCAGGAACCTTGTCGTTAATTCCATAAAATTCTCTTATTCTGGTGGTGAGATAATAATAAGTAGCCAAGAGCTTACTGTAAATGATATAAACTATCTGAAAGTTAGCATTACAGATAAGGGCATAGGAATGGATGAAAATCAAATACACGAGATTTTAGGGGGCAATGAAATAAAAATAAATTATGGTACTGAAAGAGAGAAGGGGACAGGTTTAGGTCTCATTATTTGTAAAGAGTTTATTGAGCTTTTAGGAGGCGAATTCAATATAGAAAGTACAAAGGGTCAGGGGAGTACCGTTTATGTGATGCTAAAAAGTGGGAAAAATGATAATTAAAAGTGCATTAACATGCTATATAAATTGATTATTTTGGAATAAGCTATAGTTTAAAAATCAGAAAACCACCAATTCCATATCCCCAAAATTCTCTTTAGATTTGTGCAAACACAAACAATCATGAGAAAATCTATTCTTTTATTTTTTATTTCAATATTTTTTATTTCCATGTCTTATTCTCAAGCCATTTACGAGGAGGAGAGATATGTGCCAGAAACCAATCCAGAGGTTCTAGCAAAACTTGCCCAATGGCAGGATTTGAAGTTCGGCTTATTGATGCACTGGGGAGCTTATAGCCAATGGGGAATAGTAGAATCTTGGTCATTATCACCAGAAGAATATGGCTGGTGCGAAAGAAAAATGGGAGAAAATCCAGAGAACTATAATGCTTATGTGAAAGAATATGAGGCTTTAAAAACGACTTTTAATCCTGTGAAATTTGCCCCAGAGAAATGGGCAGAAGCGGCTGATTATGCAGGGGTTAGATACATGATTTTCACCACCAAGCATCACGATGGATTTTGTATGTTCGATTCTAAATATACCGATTATAAAATTACCGATGAGGGATGCGCTTTCTCCCCTAATCCCAGATCGAATGTGACTTTAGAAATATTTGATGCTTTTAGAGAAAAAGGAATGTGGGCTGGAGCTTATTTCTCTAAACCCGATTGGCACCATCCTCAATATTGGGACCCTTATTATCCGCCACGTGATAGAAATGTGAATTATGAGCCAGAAGCCAATCCTGAAAAATGGCAGAAATATATGGATTTCACCCATAATCAGATTCTAGAATTACTGACAGATTATGGTAAAGTTGATATTCTTTGGCTCGACGGAGGATGGGTGGCCAAAGACAGTAAAGAAACCATC
Source organism: Lentimicrobium sp. S6 (assembly GCF_013166635.1). Taxonomy (NCBI): domain Bacteria; kingdom Pseudomonadati; phylum Bacteroidota; class Bacteroidia; order Bacteroidales; family Lentimicrobiaceae; genus Lentimicrobium; species Lentimicrobium sp. S6. The sequence continues at coordinate 45,832 of NZ_JABKBZ010000015.1, forward strand.
ACCTCTTGGTACGACAAACAACTAGCAGCCACAGAAAATGGCTATATTAAACATCGCATGGTGAATCAAGACATTAAGATGGACGAGTTGGTGGCGAAAGCCAGACAAATCCGTCCTGATTTATTAGTCGTGGATAGAGCCGTTCATGGCATTAATCAGAATTATTTGACGCCAGAAAATCGAGTTCCAGAATCTACCTTAGACTATCCTTGGGAATCTTGTATCATCAGTGGTGGAGGTTGGGCACATACCAAGAATGCCAAATATATGAGTGGTAGAGAAGGGGTGCAACTTTTGGTTGACATCGTAGCCAAAGGAGGGAATTTACTCTTAAATGTAGCGCCAACTCCAGAAGGAAAATGGCAGCAAGGGGCTTACGATTTATTGAAAGAATATGGCGATTGGATGGCTGTCAATAGTGAAGCTATTTATAGAAGCAAAGCTATCTTCCCCTATAAAGTTGATAATATTTGCTTAACTCAAGGTGAAGAAGGGCAAGTATATTATTTTTATATGGCAGAAGAAGACGAAGGCAGTTTGCCTACAAAAATTCATATTCCAGTTCCACAGGATTCCAAAATTAAAAACATCCAATTATTGGGTTCTCCTAAAAAACTAAAATGGAAAAAGACAGAGGAGGGCTTTGATATAGAAATTCCTAAATCATTACAGAAGCAAGCGCCTTGTAAATATGTTTGGGTATTTAAAACCATCAGTAAATAATCATTAGAAAGATAAAAATGAGGTCAATATTAATAGCGATTATAGTATTTGGTTTTTCGAATCTTTTATGGGCTCAAAACTATGAAGTGAAATATCAAAGGCTTAATAATAATAAACTCGATTCCACCTATTCCTATTCTTTTAAATATATGGATGGAGTGGCTTATTTGTCTTCGGAGGGGTCTGAAAATAAAGCCTATATCGATTTCAATAGAAAGGTGAATGTGGACATCATGACTTATGATGAAGTCTTATATAAAACGGTGATTCCTTTTGCGGAAATTGCTGCTCCTGAGAAAATGGAGAAGGCCGAAAAAATACTGGGTTATAAATGTAAGAAGGCTATTTTTAAAGCTTTTTCCAATACCATAGAAGTTTGGTTTACGGAGGATGCTCAAGCCAAAGGGAGTCCCTATAAAAGCTATTTACCAGCAAATGCATTGGCTTTAAAGATTGTCATTAATGGAAGTAGAGAAATAAGAGCAACAGAGATTATTGAGTTGGACGAGTCCTTGGAACTCCCTTATCCATTTAAAGAGGCCAAAGAAATCTCCGAAGCCAAAGCTCGTGAACTTCAAATTAGGGCTCGCTATACCAATTTTCCGGTTTTCGACCATCAACAAATCAATTTTGAAGGTGATATTGAAAACCCTCCTCATGGACAATCCGATGTGGTTTATCGCTTATCAAATGGAACGGTGATTCTGAAAAAGATAAAAGTTCCAGAGATTGCCAAGCAAGGAGCCAGTGTTTTTGCCACAATCACCAATTGGTCTAATGGTGATGCCTACGATAGAACAGGTTCTTTATTCCTCATTACTCAAGACAAAGAAATGTCAATGCTAAATGCTTTAGAGGATAGCCTTGAAGTATTGCCAGTATTTATGGATAATATGGATAATCATTACCAAGGAATTATTAGTAATGAACAATACGATACGCCTGTTGAACTGATGCGGTTTTTTACTTCTTTTGGCGTTTCGCATTTTAATCATATCAGAGAAATTGAGAATTATCTGTGGCAAGATTCTGTGGTCTATAAGCAAGAAATTACTTCTGTTTTTCCCAATGATGAAGATGAAGTTTGGATAGGCGTTTTTATTGGTAATTATGATGGAGGAGGGCATTATGTAAGCCTCAATCTGCAGTTTTATCCGCCTTGGAGCGAAGGAGAGGTAGCAGAGAAATATATTCAGCCATTGTTCAATACGGTAAATATTATGGAAATGTCGGGGCAGAATTATGGAAAGCTCTTCGGAAATGACACTCTAGAAATGGAATTTGATTTGCCTGAAAATATTGAGAATTTAGAAATGCTTTTTACTACAACTGGTCATGGTGGTTGGGGTGGAGGAGACGAGTTTAACCCTAAACTCAATCAGGTCTTCATCGATGGAGAATTAGTGTTTAGTCATATTCCTTGGCGTACCGATTGTGGAACTTATCGCATGTCGAATCCTGCTTCCGGGAATTTTGAGAATGGTTTATCCTCCTCCGATTTGAGTCGCTCCAATTGGTGCCCAGCAACATTAACTCCTCCATATTTCATTAATCTTTATGAGCTTAAACCAGGGAAACACAAAGTAGAAGTGGTGATAGAACAAGGAGAAAATGAAGGCTCTAGCTTTAGCTCTTGGTGTGTTTCTGGAGTTTTGGTTGGGGAAAAGACAAAGTAAAGGATGATAACCCCGTAGGGGATAGCGTCCTTGGTTAATAATGGCAAATCCGTGAAGAAAAGATTTCTCAATCCCTGCGGTCTTTCGAAATGACCCGAGGTCAGCGATATATGGAGAGATGTTTGTGGCGGCAAAGCCGCCACAAACATCTCTCCCCAAAAGAATAAAAGGAATGTCATTCCGACCTTGCATAAGCGAGGGAGGAATCTATTTTTAAATAAGAAAAAACATGAAAAATAACCTAATTCTATTATTACTCTTAACACTTGGCTTTTCAAGCCTACAAGCCCAAGAAATTCCAAAAGAAGAAAGACTAGCATGGTTTAAAGATGCGAAACTCGGAATCTTTATCCACTGGGGGATTTATTCAGTGGATGGCATTGATGAGTCCTGGTCTTTTTTTAATGGATATATCTCCCATGAAGATTATATGAAACAGCTCAATGGTTTTAATGCCAAAAAATACGAGCCTAAGGAGTGGGCTGAGTTAATCAAAAAAAGTGGAGCAAAGTATGCGGTACTCACCACCAAGCATCACGATGGAGTGGCGCTTTGGGATAGCAAGGCTGGAGATTTAAATGTGGTGGATAAAAGCAAAGCCAAAAAGGATTTGCTCAAGCCTTTTGTATCTGCCATTAGAGAGCAAGGTTTAAAACTTGGATTTTATTATTCATTACTCGATTGGTCTCATCCCAATTATCCAAATGCCACACGTGAGCAAAAGCGATATGAGGAGGATGCTAAAAGATGGAATCAGTTTGTGGACTTCAATTTTGCTCAGTTGGATGAGCTTAATCAGTACCATCCCGATTTATGGTGGTTCGATGGCGATTGGGAACAAAGTGCCGAAATGTGGAAAGCCAAAGATATAAGAGCTTCCTTACTCAAAGCCACTCCAACGACCATTATCAACTCTCGATTACAAGGTTATGGAGATTATGCTACTCCAGAGCAAGGTGTTCCTGTTTACCCTCCTCACGACGAATATTGGGAATTGTGCATGACCATGAATAATTCTTGGGGATTTCAGCATAATGACAAAGAATATAAAACCAGTAACCAAATCATTAGAATATTGGTAGATTGCATCAGCATGGGCGGAAACTTATTATTAGATATTGGACCAAAAGCAGATGGCAGCATTCCCAAAGAACAAGTGGCTATTTTAGAAGATTTAGGCCGTTGGACCAACAAGCATGAGAAAGCCATTTATGGAACCAGAAAAGGAATTCCCAAAGAACATTTTAATGGATACACCGCTTTATCAAAAGATAAAACCATCCTTTATTTATATGTAGACAACAAACCCAATGGACCATTACTTATAAAAGGATTGAAGAATAAAATCAATAGGATTTGGGTAGTCGGTAATGGAACCAAACTTTCGCATAAAGTGGTGGGGAAACAATATTGGAGTTCTGTTCCGGGCCTTTTATATATTGACGTACCAGAGGAGGTTCAAGATAAAGATGTAACTGTAATAGGGGTATTGCTTGATGGTCCAGTGGATTTATTCCATGAGGAAGTACGAGCCATTGAGAGTAATTAGTGTTTGTCCATAAAGTCCGACTTCTTCGTTGCGCCTGTCTGACGACTAGGCAGACTTGCACTGAAAACAAACATCCCGACGATTTCTGTCGGGGCTTATTGTTATTCAGTTCTTCACAAGCCTCGAATTCGAACTTTCTGAATCAAACTCCTTAGTTTACAGATAGGCTCTTATTAGGCAGTAATAACCACAGGGTGTAATATATGTTAGATTTGTAAGTTGTGATTTATTAAGCAAAAAAAGTAAAATTTAGTTTAATAATCCTTAAATGTTTTCATAACGCTATATAATTATATTATATTTGATTATTAATTAATAATTAAAGTTATGAAAAACACATTTACACTTTTTGCTCTTCTTTTATTCTCTCTACTGGTTATAGGCCAAAATAATTTGAAGATAGATTCTAAATCGCATGACTTGAGAGCTCAAGTTAAAAAACAAATCTCTCTGGTTAATCAGCTGAATTTGAATAATGCCAGTCAAGTAAACAAAGCTATCTTGCAAAGACTGGATAGCGTTATTACAGATGACTATAATCAAGGGCAATGGAATACTGAGGATAGGATTTTATATACTTATTTAGATAATAGTCTACTCAGCGAAATGCTTTATTTTTATTGGGAAGAAGAATGGATTGGAGAGGAGAAACAAAATTATTTTTATGATGAAAATAATAGATTGAGTCAACAAAGTCTATCCTATTATAATCAGATGAATTCCACATGGGAAGAAGAAATCCTGATAGATTTTGCCTATGGTGAGAATGGTCTAGTGGAAGAGGCTCTTATTAAATATGAAGATGAAGATGGAATTTATTATGAAAAAGCAGTTTTTACTTATGCTGAGGATGGTGAACTCGCAGAATTGATGATGTATGAGCAAGGTGAAGAATGGTATGCTTACTCAAAAGATACTTATGCGGTGAATGAAGAACTATTGCAATATGAAGAATATGGATATTATTGGGATGGTGAAAGCTGGTTTAATAATTTCCAACAAATTGGGAAATGTAATACGGAATGGCAACAATATGAATCACTCTCTTATTTTTTTGATGAAGAAGTTAATGATTGGGTGACTAGCAATAAAACGGAATTTAGTTATGATGAACAAGGAAACCTTGAATTAGAATATAGTTTTGCTTGGGATGTTGAAGAGAACTCTTGGATACATTTTTCCACAGATCAAATGGCTTATAATAATGATTTCATATTTGAACAATTATTATTGCCATTTGATAATATTTCAGATGATGCGTCCAGCAGATTTATTAATAGTTTCTTCCATATGCTACTCAATATTGAATATTCGTATCTGAATATGGAAAGTAATGAAATAGAATTAACAGATAAGGACAAATACTATTATTCTGAACAAAATGTTTTGAATATCATGAATAATCAAGATGCTGATTTATCTTTCTACCCCAATCCAGCAACAGATTTTCTAATGATTGATTTTGAGGATTCAAAATTAATTGAAGCTGAGATTTATAATATCCATGGCAGTTTAATTAAAATCCAAACTCTGAATTCTGGAGATATTATTCAAATTGGTGATATTAAACCAGGTGTTTATTTACTAAAAGCCAAGAGTGAAAATAAGATATTCACAAGTAAGTTTATTAAAAAATAATCCCTAGAACCTGTCCTTGATTTCCTTAAAGGGCAAGTTCTTCATTTAGTATACATTAACAATAAGGTTCTCATTCAGCTTGACATACTATAAATATAATTCTATTTTTGCATTCAAATACCTAAATAGAAGAATAGCATGGCTACAACAAGAATAAAATTCACATCGAAACTACATACTGATTTTATTAAAGAACTCAGGCAGAATACCAAAGCTTACTTTGAGGACAATAATTTATCAAGATACGGCAACTTCAATCTGGCATTTAAAGCAGTGGTGATGGGAAGTTTATACCTGATTCCATTATTGATGATGCTCTTAGGCTGGATTCCTTCTGTTGGAGGAACGCTATTGGCGTGGACGATTATGGGCATAGGAATGTCTGGCGTAGGAATGGGTTTAATGCATGATGCCAATCATGGTTCTTTTTCCAAACGAGCTTGGGTGAATTCGCTAATGAGTAAGTCCATGTATTTCTTAGGAGGCTTTCCTACCAATTGGCGCCACCAACACAATACCATGCATCATGGTTTTACCAATATCGATGGTCATGATGAAGATATTTCTCCGGTAGGCATCCTCCGTTTTTCTCCTCACAAACCGCTTTACAAAATCCATAAATTCCAACATATTTATGCTTGGTTTTTTTATGGTTTAATGACTGTTTCCTGGGTTATCTATAAGGATTTTAAACAGCTTTATGGATACAAGAAAGCTGGAGTGGTGGTGAATAAAAACAAATCATATACCTTCTTGTTTTTAGATTTGATTTTGGCTAAAGTTGTGTATTATAGCTTGTTTTTAGTGCTTCCAATCATTCTTATTCCTATCGCTTGGTATTGGGTGGTTTTAGGCTTTTTTATCATGCATTTTGTTTGTGGTTTTATTTTAGGAATCGTTTTCCAAACGGCTCATGTGATGACTACAACCGAATATCCATTGCCAGATGAAGAAGGACATATCGATAATAATTGGGCCATTCATCAATTGATGACCACCTCTGATTATTCACCTAAAAGTAGATTCTTCTCATGGTTTATTGGAGGCTTGAATTTTCAAGTAGAACATCATTTATTTCCGCAAATTAGTCATGTGCATTATAGAAAACTATCCATAATGGTGAAAGAGACCGCAGAAAAATATGAGCTACCCTATTATGTGGAAAGAACTTTCTTTGTTGCTCTTCGAAATCATTATCAGATGTTGAAGGTTTTGGGAAGATAGATAAGCTTATTCAATAGAAAAGATAGATAAAAAATAAGGGCTGCCAATGCAGCCCTTTCTGTTTAACATCACTGTTAAATGGGGTTTATGCTGAGGACCAGCATACGTGTTCCGAGGTTAATAAATCAAATCACTAATCTATAAAGCACCTTCGTCATACGCTTTCTCTCCATGAAGGGACTCATCTAAGCCTAAATGCTCTTCATCGTCGGTCACTTTTACTCTTGTGATAAAATTGATTACTATCAACATTACATAAGTGAAAAGGAATGCATAAGCAGAAGCACCGACTACAGCAACTAATTGTTTTACGAAGAAGGCTGTATCTCCTTCTAATAAGCCTGCTTGGCTATTTATACTTGTTGAGGCGAATATTCCTAACGCAATGGTTCCAAAGACTCCACCCATTCCGTGAACTCCCCAAACATCTAATGCATCATCCCATCCTAATTTGTTTTTTAAATGAACGGCCCAGTAACATCCAAAACCAGCTATAATACCAATAACCATAGCTGCCCAAAGTGGAACGAATCCTGCGGCAGGAGTAATGGTTGCTAAACCAGCTACAGCACCAGTTAATAGTCCAATAAACTTAGGTTTACCTTCTCTGGTCCATTCTATAATTAACCAAGTGATGGCAGCGAAAGAAGCTGCTACATCTGTATTTAAAAAGGCCGCTGTAGTAATGGCATCTACTTTTAATTCGCTACCGGCATTAAAGCCATACCAACCAAACCATAATAAACCAGTACCAATGGCTACCAAAGGAATACTGTTTGGAGGAGTTTGTGTATCACGTCTTTTACCAACATAGATAACTGAGGCAAGGGCTGCAAAACCTGCTGTGGCATGTACCACAATTCCACCAGCAAAGTCAAGTACACCCCATTCTGCTAATAGTCCACCACCCCAAATCATGTGAACGAAAGGATAGTAAACAAATAACTGCCAAACTACTAAGAAGATAAGGTAGGCTTTAAAAGTGACACGGTTTACAAAAGCTCCTGTAATAAGGGCTGGAGTAATGATGGCAAACATCATTTGGTAAGCAATAAAGATGTATTCTGGATATTGACCATCTGCGCCTGCATAGGGGTTGTCAAAAGGGATATTAGCTAAGAAAGCCCAATCGAAATTTCCAATAATTCCGCCTTCTCCACCGCTAAAGCAAAGCGAATAGCCCACCATTACCCACATCATTGTGGTAATTCCTAATGATACAAAGGTCTGCATCATAATTCCTAAGATGTTTCTTTTTCCTGCTAATCCTCCATAGAAGAATGCAAGTCCAGGTGTCATCAGCATGACCAAACTGGTACAAAGAATCATAAATGTTGTTGTTCCTGTATTGAAATCCATGATTTTATTTTTTGTATTTGGTTAATAAATTGCTTAGAAATTAAATCCAGCAACTAAATAAATCTTTTCTTTTTGTGGGTTTGTAATGAGGGCTATATTTAATGGTAAACTGAAATTCTCGGTAATTTTAATTTCTCTACTAGCAGAAATACCAAGGTTTACCACACCAAAAGAATCTCCATAATATCCTGATTCTCCTTTGTCTGCATCTGGAGTTGTTAGGTTAAAACCCATAAACAAATCGAAGTGTTTAAAAGCATAGGCCAATTCAGCATAGGTGGAGTATTGGATGCTACCTACAGTTTCATCATCATTCATTCTTCTGGCATCGGCGCCATAGAAATTGGTAGCTAGTAAAATAGATAGAGGAAGTTTTTCAGTTCCATTGAATGCTATGGTTCCTTCAAATACATGACCCGTAGATTTGTCTTTATAATCGAAATAATTATAATCGGATGCTTCATCAGGGAAGAAGTAATCGGTTACTGTTACGCTAAACATATCATTAATGCTATAGCTTAAGTATAAATCAGCTTCTTGAACTCCAGTATTCACATTATTGAAGGTATAGGCTCCCCATGCTCCTAAAGTGAATCCCCATTTACTATAACTAACACCTGGTTGAATGCTAGGAGCAGCGCCAAAGTCCTGACCTCTCCAAATATACCTACTCATTAAGTCTACATTTAAGCTCAAGGGACTTTCGTCGCTTGTCGTTTCCTCTTGTGCCCAAGATAAGTTCGTTCCTAACATGGTAAATGCCAGTACTAAAACCATCATCATTTTATATCTTCTCATTGCTTCAAATTTTATAATTGATTGTAGCAAAAGTGAGGAGGATCAGGAAAATAGACAATTAGGCGCTCGCGTATTCTCAGATACGGGGACTCCGTAGCTTTTTAGGTGAATCAAGGAAGGAGGAGGTTTTGTAGTGATGAACCTCCTGTGTAAAAGGGAATAAATTCTATAATTCTATGATTTTATTTTTGATGGCAAATTTCACCAAGTCTATGGTATTATTGAGTTCTAGCTTTTTCATGATGCTGGTTTTATGAGTTTCTACAGTTCTAATACTGATAAAAAGTTGATCCGCGATATGCTGATTGCTGACGCCTTCTACCACCAATTTTAAGATCTCCGTCTCTCTTTTGGTGAGAATACTCATTTTATCGTCATTGGCATTATTACCATATTTGGCACTATTCACAAAGCTTTTCAATATGATATTGGAAATAGATTTGCTGAAGTACTCACGGCCATTATGAACTTCTTCTATGGCCAAAAGGAGCTCGTCGCGAGTGGTGTTTTTGGGTAAGTATCCATTAATGCCAGCCTTAAGTCCATTAAAAATGAAATCCTCAGAGGTATACATGGAGAGCATGAGGATTTTTATCTTGGGATAGTCCTTTTTTAAGATTTTAGTGATTTCGATGCCAGACATATTAGGTAAAGAAATATCCATTAAAATAACATCGGGCATCACTTGGTGGAGTTGCTTAAAAAGTTCCACGCTATTTGAGGCTTCTCCAATAATATCAATACCAAAACTATCAGAAATTAATGATTTTATACCATCTCTAACCAATTGGTGATCGTCTACAAGTATGATTTTAATCTTATTCATTTTCTGTTGTATTTAATGGAATGCTGATATTGATTTCTGTTCCTTTTTGTGGCGCAGAAATAATTTGGATGTCGCCAGAAAGAAGCTTCACCCTATCTTTCATATTGTTAATTCCATGGCTGGTAAATTTAATGGATTCATCCATAGAAAAACCAATTCCATCATCTTTATATTGTAGTTTTATCTCAGATAAATGGATGTGAATTAAAATCCACGCTTCATTCGATTGTGAATGTTTCAGGATATTGGTAATGGCTTCTTGAGTGAGCCTGAAAACATAAGTTTTTATCTTGTCATCGAGAATATGGTCTTTGCCTAGTATGTCTAAATGGATCTTTATTTTACTGCTTTCAGCAATCTCATTGCAAAGATGTCTGATGGCAGAGAATAGACCAAATGCCTTAAGTGCAGCAGGCATGAGGTTATTGGAGATTCTTCTGGTTTCTTCAATGGTACTGTCAAATAACAGCGCCAATTCGGTGAAGTTCTTCTGCTCTTTTGCATTTATCTCAGAGCGATTAATGCAACTTTCATATTTTAGTTTTAAGCCAATTAAAGATTGACCCAGACTGTCGTGAAGTTCTCTAGATAGCCTTTGACGTTCTGTTTCTTGTCCATCTATAAGCGATCCTAAGCTCTTTATTCGCTCCGCTTTTAATTCCAGAGCCATCTGATTGAAAGAGTTGGTGAGCTCTCCAATTTCATCATTGAGATTGGTTTTTATATCGATATTCAAATTCCCGGCTCCAATAGCCTTTGCGGCTTGATTGAGATTCTGAATGGGAATGGTGATTCTACGTGATAGAATATAAATAACAGCCAAAACCAGAAAGAAAATAAAGATACTGATAAAGATGATCTCGTTTCGGATTCGATAAATAGGTATGGTAGCTTCTTTATAATCTATCTCTGAGAGAATAGCCCAATCGAGCTGTGGAAGATCTAATTTCCCATAGGAACTCAATACTTCTATTCCTCTGTAATCCTCAATAATATCCATTCCTGCTTGTCCAGCTAAAGCTTGCTCAACTGCCCGAGTTTTTACTCTTGTTTTTAAAACAGAATTGAATTGAAATCTAGAGGAGGATCTTAATAAATAGTCTGGTCCAACTAAATAAGACTCCCCCGAAATTCCTAAACCATGAGCAGGATTGTATTCTAGCATGATGGAGTCGATGGAGTTGGACGAGATTTCAAAAAGTATCATCCCGAGTTTATGGCCAGTGTCATCTGTTATTGGAGCCGAAATCCTCAAGACAGATAAACTACTGTCTAGCTTTTGAATATCAGTGATATTGAGATCGTCAGGATGAAGTAATTGTTGATTATTTAGAATATCAGAAAGTTCTTGGTCTTTTTCTTTGCCAGCTTTTAAGGTGCAAATATTTTGATTTTCTCCGATGATAAAAATCCGATGATAAAAATTCTCCTGAATTTGATTGATAAATAATTCATGTTCTTGAATAAGATCGGAATTTTTAGAAGGATCTGTTTTAAGCTGGTTTAGTTGCTTGGTAATTTCAATGATATCGGAGGATGATTTTGCTATTTGTATTTCCTTAATGCAATTAGAAAAGAACTGATCCAGTAAATTGGATTTAATCACTCTTACGGAGGTTAACTGGCTGAAGGTTCTATTGAGAATAGCTTCCTTAGCATTGGTAAAGGAATAGGAGGCCACTATGAGAATAGTGATGATACTCAATGCCAATGAAGCAATGATTAGTTTGTCGGTAATTGAAAATCTTCTCATTAATTTATTAAAAGGCTGTCTTTTTAACCTTTTGCTTTCCCCTTTTATAGAAAAACAAATTAAAGGCTTTGTAATCAGAAATACTAATGATAATAACTGTCATGCTAATAATTTAAATCTGGTTTATATAATTTGAATATACTATTCTTTGCATGATGAAGTTGAGATTATTTTGCTCTATATTTGTGCGTATAAACAGTCATTTATAATCTATCATCTTTTCAACTTATGAAAAAGCAATTATTTATTCTGGTCTCATTTATTCTATTTAATTCCATTTTATTTGGCCAAAATTTTGTTCAACCCAGTGAAGGTAAGGCATTGGTGTATTTTACTAGAACCAGTGTTTTAGGTTCTGCAATAAACTTTAAGTTTTTTGATGATGAAAATTATATTGGAAAAATAGATGGTGAACAATATTTAGCCTATGAATGTGTACCCGGTGTTCATTCCTTTTGGGCATTGTCGGAGGGCATGAGTCTAGTTAATGCGGACTTACAAGTCGGGAAAATTTACTTTATTGATGCAAAAACAAAAATGGGAGCTTTTAAAGCTGATGTAAAACTAACTGTATTAGATAAGAATCATAAAGATTTTGAGAAAAGAAAAACCATGGTTTTAGATCATGTAAAATACTATGAAAAGAAAGAATATACTATCGAAGAATTGAAATTTGAAGAAGAGAAACTTTCAGAGAAGATTAAAGAAGGAATGAGGTATTTGAGAATCATGAATAGTCATGAAACAGATAATCCTATTATTACTCCCGATATGTTTATTGAAATTCCAGAAAAATATCTCCAATGAGAAACCGAATAAACTACATGGTTTTTTTGAGCTTATTGTTGCCTCTAGTTTGTTTTGGACAAGAGTTGAAGAAGCCTAGTGAAGGAAAGTCCTTAGTTTATTTTGTTTGGGTGTATATAGATATTGATAGTACCTATCCCTGTATTATAGAAAGTCCTGATGTATATCCTGAAGATGAATTTTTCTCTGTCCATTTTTTTGATGGGAATGTTTTTTTAGATAAAAAGAAATGGGGAGAATATATGTATTATGAATGTGAGCCAGGAGAGCATCTTTTTTGGTACTATAGTCATCAAATATGCCTCTTGGAAGCAGATCTTTTGCCTAATAAAACATATATAGCAATTATTCTTTCACCTTATAGTTCAAAACCATTTCTTCCTCTTTCTTATCCAAGTGCTGAAGAAATGGACTACATAAGTCAAATTTTCCCCAAAGGATATGAGATTTTACCAGTAAATAAGAGCCTTGATTCATGTAGGTTCTCAGGACTTAAAGAGTATTTGATACCTTTATTGATAGAAAAAGAGTTTGTTGCAATGAAAGAAGTATTTCCAACTAAAAAAAGAAAGATTAGGAAACTTGATGAGATGAAAAGGAAGTCAGCTATTTTATATAAACATAGACTTCGAATAAAAGAACCCATTCCCTACCTAGACCCAGAAATGTATATTGAATTACCGGAGTCAGACATATTGAAATAGTAAGCAAAGCAGCTTAAAACTTAAACACAGCTACAAACTAGCTTTTCTCTAAGTATCTTGTTTCAATTGATTTTACGATAAAAAAGGTCGTTTAGATTGTTGGTCAATAAGCTAGCCACATGTTTTTGTATTACGAGATTAATCATTTTTTTTAAGAAAATGGGAAACGAAAAAAGCTGTGCGATAAATACCGCACAGCTTACACAAACTGACTAACACTCTATTAACTAACTCTATTTAATAATTAACTTTCGTCTAATCGTTTCTCTTTTAGTTTCTAATACCAACATATAAGCACCTGTAGTTAAGCTAGATGTTTCAATATTTACTTGGTTTGCCTTATAAGACTCCTCAAATAATAAGCTACCATTCATGCTATATACTTTAATATTATCTATTTCTTCATCACTGTTGATACTAACAAAGTCAGTAGCAGGGTTTGGATAGATAGAAACATTGTTTTTAGTCATATCTGAAACAGATATAGAAAAATCAATAGCCACATCATCAACTAGTAAGATACCTTGGTTTGGATCACTATACCCATAGAAAGAGAAGAAATATTCGCCTGTAGTGCTTACATTAAAGCTTACTGTTGCTTTTTCCCAATCTTGGTTATCAAGATTTTCATTTTTGAAAATCTCAGTAGTCATAGCTGTACTATTATTATCATTGCCCATGAATACTTTAAGTTTCTCAATTGGTTCTGGCACCCATGCATCACCCATGGTTCTGAACCAGAATGAAAAGTCATAGTTTGTTCCAGCAGTAAGATATACAGGAGGAGTAAATAGATAATCATCCATTTGATTTAATGAGAATAACATGTGCATCGCATTTGGTGTGGTATGAGCCATACCTGGAGTTGCAACGTCAGAAATAACATCCCAAGGGAAATTGTCATTATTTGCATTCTCATGAGAATAACCTAAAGGATACATTTGCTCAGCAAAGGCGTCTAAGTCATCAAAATTCTCAGAATAAGGAACGGTAACCATCGGATCATTCATGATAGTGAAAGAATAGGTTCCACAACCAGTAGATTCTCCATAGGCATTATAAGCTATCACTTTCCAATAAATCTCTGAACCATAGGCAGGAATGCTAGGTAGTTGATAAGAAATAACATCACCTACATCTTGGGCGTCTAAGATGTTATTAGCCTCTGGATTGGTTCCGTAAGATAAGATATATCCAGTTGGATTTCCACCAGCACTTGACCATGTTAACTCTAAGCCCATCATCACATCGATATCTGATGCATCAGCCAATGGGAATGTTAGGTTAGGGCAATATGGAGGATAGGCACCTTGCTCATCCCAAGATATATCATCCATCCAAATTGCTGCAGCATACTGTCCGTTTAGAAATTTGAAAGCAATATAAGGATCTGTACTTGAGCTAGGAAGATCAAATTCAAAGAATTGATACTCATTTGTTAATTCAATAGTATGAACTGGTGTGAATGCTTCTGCATGTAGGGGATCGTTTGTGGTACCAATTTGGAGTACACAATCATATTCTGGATAGTTTTTCTTGGCATAAAAAGTTAATGAATTAGCACTATATCCTCCAACGCCTTCTGTGACAAGCATTAAAGGAGATTCAATATCATTCATCTTCATCATTCGGAAGGCATTTGGAGCAGAATATGCATCATATCCGGTTTGTTTGATCTCCACATTAGTAAACTCATCATAAGGGTCAGTTGTACGAATTACATTCCAGTTTTCTGGTAAATCAAGGGAAACATCTGCATTTTCGTAGAAGTTATAATCTATTTGATAAACAGAACCATTCACATCAACATTTGAATTTCCTGCGAAATCACCTGTGAATTCAAAACTTAGGAAGAAGTCTCCAACATTAGTGGCTTCCATATTTACATAAACAATATCAGTGGTACCTGGAGCAATGGCATCAGGAGCAGTAATACTAAATGGAGCGCTTGCTGTAGAACCCGTTATTACTAAGTCTTCAACGCCAATATTACTAACTTCTAAAGGAAGGTAGGTTTGTGCGCCTACTGCTAAATTTGGAAAATATAGGTTAGGAACATCAATTTGAATAACAGCTGAAGTTGGAGCATTTTCTATGGCTAAGTCATCCATAATAAAATAATTAGGTATAAAACCTGCATTAGTTTCGTATCTCCATCTTAAATTTACATTATTGCCTTCATATCCAGCAAGGTTTACAATGAGTTGATCAAACTCACTCATTTCTTCAGCAGGTTGGAATTCATTGAGCTGAGTCCATGTAGCACCACCGTCAGTAGTTATATCAAAATACATATTGATATTCGCTGGGTCACCAGTCATTTTCCATCTAAATTTTACTCTTTGGTTAGCTGGAAGATACATACGTGGAGAAACTAGAGAGTATTCATCTGTATAATCTCCCCAAACATTACAGGCAACAGAATAGGTTCCATTGAATGCATCATAATCTAGCATTCTCCAATTTGCAGCACCTGCTATTGGCCAAGACCAATCAATAGTATCTGCATACATTGGGTTAATGGGTTGGTCTTCAAAAGATGTAAAATAAGGGAAATCTTGTATAACACCTTGGGTGTATATGTTCCAAACTTGCGAACTAGCAGTAGCGCCACCATCTTTGGCTACCACTTGCCAATAGTATTTAGTATGAGGCTCTAATAGATTGCCTAATACTTCAGAAGGGTTAATGCTATAAGTTCCAGAACCAGAAACAGCAACATCAGCTTGTAAAATTTCGGTTGGTGGATTATTAGTCCCAAAATAAACATCATAAGAACTTGTATTATCGCCAATAAAGAACTCTAAGTCTGTATCTACTTTAGCTTTATAGCTGTTATTGGCTGGCATGGGGTTTACTGGTGTGGAAGGTCCATCTCCTTCATAAATAAGAGCAATGTTTGGACGTTGATTCATGAAAGTACCAAACTCTGTTGGGAAGTTATCGTCTGCTCCAACAGTTTTAAACAAGTCATCGCTTATAGTTGAAGCATTAAACTTTACATTAACGATAGGAGCAGTAGTACCTCTGTGATTTTCGTAATGTACTATAATTGAGCTAGTACCATCGTATACAAGAGGAGTGCTTAGCGTAATTTCAGACCATCCTAAGTTGAATTGAATGGTTCCATCAAATACTTTTGTGTATCCATTTACACTATTTTCTGGGTCTTCGTATGCTAAAGTCCCAAAGTCTTCATCAGTAGTTAGTTTAACATATACTTTCTGGTTTTCAAGGACTGCATATTCCCAATACCCTTCATAATCTGTGGTTTGATCAAAAGCGATTTTGGTAATAGTCTTTGCATCCCCAGCCTCTTCACTAGTATACATCATAGAAGACCATACGTAGTCAAATACTTGAGTATTGGGTGGGTAATTAGTTTCAATAGCTTCATCACCGATAATGTGCATGTTCTGAGCAGAAACCTGAACAGTTACAAGCATCATTAGCGAGGCTAAAATTTTGATAAAAATGTTTGTTGTTTTATTCATACCTATGTTTTTAAAGGATATTTTTAAATCTCGTTGACAAATGTATGGCATGCAACAAAGGCAAAACATCGTGTTTACAATGAAAGCTATATTTCATGGTATACCATGAGGTTTTTATGAGGAAAAAAAGGAGAGAGGAGGGTTTTTAAGAAACAAATCCTAAGCGCATAGCCCTTCTGATAAGGCCTACAGAGTTTTTTACTTCAAATTTTCTAAAAAGATTTCTTCGGTAGGTTTCCACTGTAGGAACGCTGATAAATAGTGATTCTGATATTTCTTTATTGGTTTGTTCTTCTGCTATTAGGTCCAAAACTTGCTGTTCACGCTTGGAAAGTTTAACCAATATTTCAGTATTTTGATTGTCTCCTGCATATAAATCAGCAAGTACATGCATAATGGTATTGCTATAGCATTTTTGCCCTTTACATACTTTTTCTACGGCATCTATTATTTCGTTGCTGCTACCACCTTTTAATAGAATGCCATCCACATTGTTTTTAAGGAGTTGTTTTAAAACTTGCATATCCGTAAACTGAGTTAACATGATGAGTTTAATGTCGGGATACTCCGTTTTGATGTATTCACTCAAACTAATGCCATCCATTTCGGGCATGGATACATCTGAGATAACCACATGAAAAACATTATTTTTAAGTGCCTTTTGAGCTTCTATTCCATCATGTACAGATACCACAGAATCAACGAAAGAGTGACCACTGAGCACTTGCCTTATTCCAGTAAGAATAAGTTCGTGGTCATCACAGATTAATATTTTTATTGATTTTCTCATGCTGGTTTATGTATATCGGTTGCGGCAAAGATATATGAATTTCGTAGAACTGGATTTCTTCTGACTTGGAATTTCTATTTTTTGAATTGAAGTGGGATTCTAATCATCATAAATACCCCATGTCCTTTTTGACTATTGAACTCGAATTCTCCTGTAAAAAGTTTGACCCTTTTTCGGATGG
The DNA here is from genome assembly GCF_013166635.1 of Lentimicrobium sp. S6. Lineage (NCBI taxonomy): Bacteria > Pseudomonadati > Bacteroidota > Bacteroidia > Bacteroidales > Lentimicrobiaceae > Lentimicrobium > Lentimicrobium sp. S6. Next base: position 63,354 of record NZ_JABKBZ010000015.1, read on the forward strand.
TGTTAAATTTTAATTGGCCATCTTTGGATTCTACTGAATCCAATCCAATTCCATTGTCTTCATATATCATTATTAAGTGCTGATCCTCGTTTAAAAGTTGTATATCTACTTCTGTAGCTTGGGCATGTTTTAAAGTATTAGTCAGCTGCTCTTGAATAATTCTATATAGATTTCTTTGTAAATCTTGATAACCTAGAATAGTATCCCATTTTGGGCTGAAATCATCAATAAATTGGGTTTGAAAAGGGGCGTGTGCTTTGAGTTCTGACAGGTAATTTCTGATTTTCTCTTGTAATGTAATCTCACTAAAAATAGGTTCGTTTAAGCTGTGCGATAGCCTCCTAACATCCATATAGATATTTTGTAATTGACCTATTTCTTTTTCGTCCAACTTATTGGCCGATTGAAATTGGAGGATCATTCCAATCATCTGACCTCCTATGTCGTCATGTAAATCTCGTGCTATCTTGTCTTTGGCTCGTTCTTCTGCTTCAAATCTATCTTGCAGGAATTGTTTTTCTCTTTGCTCTGTTTCTTTAAAGTGCCTCCTCCTAATATATAATAGGACGTAGATCATGATAATTAAGATGAGGATAGCTATAACTATTAGTAGATAAAGTTGAATGGATTTGCTTTTCAATTGCTCCTGACGAAGGGAATCATTAAATTTTAGTTCGTCAATCTGTTTTTCTTTTTTTTCTGTCTGATAGGCTAATTCTAGGTTCATGATGCTTTTGGAGCTTTCAATATTAAAAATACTATCAGATATTTTCACGGAGTTTTTAAGGTATTTATAGGCTTTGTCATGCTGGTTGAGAATGTCTAAAATAGATGATTTTAATAAATAGATTCTCGAGAGTAAATTGGTATCACCTATTTCTTTTGTTGTATATTCACTATTATTTAAAATATTTAATGCTTCCGTATACTTACCCTGTTTATAATATATTTCAGCTAAGAGGGTAGCTGTTTCGGGAATTAAAGAACTATAATTGTGTAAATATTGTATATAAAGAGCTGCTGAGACAAGCCTTTGAGCACTGATGAATTCATCTGCTTTTAAGTATGTGATCCCTAGTTGTTTTAAAGCTAGCGATTCTAAATGCAGTAGGTTTTGTGCGGTATCAATCACATAGGATCTATTTAAATAATGCTTTGCAACATCCCATTCTTCTTGTTCAATATAAATCTGCCCTAAATTTAGATACACCGCTGCCATATCAGCTTGGTTTTTATGTTTCTGGTATATATTTAATGCAGAGTTATAATAGCCAACTGCTTTATCATATTGCTTTTGTAAGGCCATTACCTCACCCATATTTTGATAGGTCGTGGCTATACTTTCCTCATCTTTCATTTCTTCGCTTATTTGAAGTGCTTTAAGATAATTAGAAGAAGCTTGGTAGTATTGCCCATTTCTTGCATACGTCACTCCCATGTTGGTCATCAATACAGCTACATTTATTTTGTCATCCATCTGTTTGTAAAGCAACATGGCTTTATGATAATTTACTTCAGCTTCCCTGAGGTTTCCGCAAATGGTAAATACAACACCCATGTCGGCATAATAACTTGCACTGTCTTTTGCTGTTCTGGCATAAGTAAATCCGAAAGGATAATAGTCTTTTACTTGGTCACAACCGTTGGTGCCTGAGAAAGATATGATAAGTGATTTATAGGCATTAAGGATAAGCATGGTATCTTTTAGTAAAAGCGAATTATTCAAAGCAGACTCTGCGTACTCAATGGCATCATGTGGCCTGTCTCTCATATAGGACTCTGCTATATGTAGTTGTTTGGTTGTTTTTCTATATAGGTTCTTAGTGGTGTCAATTTCGGATATTATGGAATCAACTTTAGTCTGAGAAAAGCCCAAATTACCTGTCATGATAAAGATCAATGCTAAGATAGGGATAGCTTTTTTAAGAATTACCATGGAGTTTGTTTTAGTTAGTGAGGATGTTCTAGATTTTCTTCTTAACGAAAAACCCTTGCTATGGCTGCAAATATAGGAGATTATTAAATCCACCATGTGGGGCATGGAAAATCTAATGAATTATTTTTTTTAAAAATTGCTTTCCAATTCAAATATTTGTTATAAATTTGCACCGAAACACAAAAATAGTCAAATAGTTTATATTGGCTTTTTTTTGGATCTTAATATGACTATAAAACATAATAGGTCAAAAAGATTATATTAGAAACAATTATAGTACAAAAAATAAAAAGATGAATAATTTAAAAAAACAAGCGCTAGTGATTACATTATCACTAATCGTATCCTTAGGAGCATTTGCACAAAAAGCACATTACGGTGTAAAAGCTGGAGCTAATTTTGCAGTTCAATCAGAGATTGCAGATTATGCTAATAATAATAATATCAGAACAGGTTTAACTGTGGGAGTCTTTGGAAATTATACTTTAAATGATAAGGTTTCCTTTCAAGCAGAATTGAATTATGATCAAAAGGGTGGAAAAACTGATGATGCCACGTTAAAGTATGATTACCTTTCGGTTCCTGTATTATTTAAATATTCCTTAGGTAAAAGTGATAAAACAGCCTTAAAGTTTAATGTGAACTTGGGGCCTTATGCAGCTTTTTTATTGCAGTCGGAAGTGGAGATTAGCGATCAGACCATCGATATGAAAGACCAAACAGAAGATTTTGAATTAGGTGGAATTTTAGGGTTTGGAATGAAATATCCTGTTGGAAAACAAAACTTAGTTCTAGATCTTAGAATGGGATTAGGATTTACTCAATTTGACAAAGTAGATTCAACGCCAAACAACAAATACATTGGCCTTACTTTAGGCTATGAATTTTAAGTAACACTTCTCGCTTAACATATTTTCGATTTTTTGATTTTGGAGAAAATATTAGTTTGAATCGGCCTTTTTCTTTTTGAGAAAGGTCGATTTTTTAATTCTATTTATCTCAAATAAAAATAGAGTCTGCTTCTTTATTTTTTGTGTTCCCAAACTGAAATATGAACTAATTTTGTAGGCTACAATAAAATAAAAAATGCTCATGAATTATAATATAGCCTATCTATCTAGCGATATCACTAATCAGGAATTGAAAAACCGTTCTGTAGTTATCCTCAACGATTTCTTTAAAATTAATAAACATACTTTTAAGGAAGATGAAGGTCAATTACTATTTATTGCTAGTGGAGGTTCTGAGCAAAATGCAGTGAGATTAACCAAAGATTTTCAAAATATAACATTGCTTTGCCATAGGGAGAGTAATTCTTATGCTGCAACCATTGAAATTGCAGCTTACTTAAGAAGCAAAGGCAAAAGAGCCAGTATTATTGATATGTTTGCACCTCATGCTTATCAAGAATTTGAGGAGGTTCAAAAGGTGAATGCAGCTCTCGATTCTTTGGCGAGGCAGAAAGCAGCTTTGATTGGTGAAGTTTCTGATTGGTTAATCATCTCCGATGTAGAGACCAAATTGGTAAAAGAGAAGCTAGGAGTTGAGCTTTTGAGATTGCCATGGGAAGAAATAGGGGACTATAAACAAAAGGAATCTTCTCTGGATTTCTTAAAATATTTTCCCGATTTTAATCCTGAAAAGCTTCAAGAAACAGCCAAAGTTTATACCCTATTGGAAGAAATGGTGAAGCAAAGAGGTATTTCTGCTATCAGTGTGGAGTGCTTTTCCATGGTCATGCGCGATAAGGTGACTGCTTGCTTGCCTTTAGCTGTATTGAATAATAATGATACCATTGCAGCATGTGAAGGTGATATTTGTAGTATGCTAGGAAAAATGCTCATTAAATCCGTTTCGGGAGTCATTCCTTGGCAAGCTAATGTAGCAGAAATTAAGGAAGACCAAATTCTATTGGCTCATTGTACTGCTCCACTTAACCTTCTAAAGTCTTTTGACATTACTACGCATTTTGAAACAGGAGTCGGTACCGCCGTAAGAGGAAAGTTTGAAAAGCAAGGAGTTGGTGTATTTAGAGTAAATAATCAGTTGGACAAATTTATGCTACTCCAAGGCGATATTATTAATACACCAGATCACGATTTTGCTTGTCGTACTCAAATCGAATTTAAAACAACAATGGCTCAATCTAGCCTCCTCAAGAATCAAAGTTTGGGGAATCATCACTTGATCTTTCCTGCTAAACATATTCCTTTGGTAGTGCGCTTGATGATGGTTTTGGGAATTGATAGAGTTTCCTAATTCTTTTGGATGCTAAGCTAAGGTTTAAAGAAGAAACGAGAAGATTAAATAGATAATCTTCTCGTTTTTTTTGGTTAAGCTCGGGTTTCAGTTTATCGGTTTCTAAAACCACTTTTCTTTTTGTCAGACTTAGAAAAGCGAGAATTACCCTGCTTTTTCTTATCCCTATTAGCGAAAAACTCTCTTTTCTTTCTTTGCTTTTCTTTTTCAAGCTCTTTTTTCTCTGCATTATTCATTACCTTATCGGTCTGAGGAAATGGATTATCTTCAATAACAATAAGTTTTTTATTGATGAGCTTTTCTATATCTCTAACAAATGCATTTTCTTCTGGCTCACAAATAGAAATAGCATTGCCATTCTCTCCAGCTCTTCCAGAACGACCAATTCTGTGTACATATGTTTCGGCAATATTGGGAATGTCGTAATTGATAACATATTTCAGTTTATCAATATCGATACCCCTGGCTGCAATATCTGTAGCTACTAGAACTCGAAGTTTACCATTTTTAAAATCAGCTAAAGCTCTTTGCCTTTGGTTTTGTGATTTATCCCCGTGAATAGCTGCAGCATCTACATTTTTCTTTTGTAGGTTCCTAGCAACTCTATCAGAACCATGTTTGGTTCTAGAGAAAAGTAAAACTTGTTTAATCTCTTTGTCTTTGAGAATGTGAAGCAAAAGGTTTGGTTTGCTTGCCTTGTTGGTATAGTATAGGTATTGCTTAATTAGCTTAGCAGTAGAGGAAGTTGGACTCACTTCTACTTTTTTTGGATTATGCAGAATTTTCCTTGATAATTCTACAATATTTTCTGGCATGGTGGCAGAGAAAAACAATGATTGCCTTTCAGCTGGTAGCTTAGCAATGATCTTTCTTATATCATGGATAAATCCCATGTCTAGCATTCTGTCGGCTTCATCCAGTACAAAATACTTAATGTCTTTTAAACTAATATATCCCTGATCCATGAGATCTAACAAGCGACCAGGAGTGGCCACTAATATGTCGATACCATTTCTGAGGGCATTGGTTTGGGGTTTTTGATTTACACCACCAAAAACCACCGTATTCCTTAGTCCAGTATGTTTTCCATAAGCTGTAAAACTTTCGCCAATTTGTATGGCCAGTTCACGAGTTGGGGTAATGATAAGGGCATTTATTTTTCTTGACTTATTATTGTCTCTTCTATCAATAAACAGGTGTTGCAGGATGGGGATGGCAAAAGCCGCTGTTTTCCCTGTTCCTGTTTGGGCACTTCCTAAAACATCATTTTTAGCTAAAATGAGGGGAATTGATTTTTCTTGTATAAGCGTAGGCTCTACATAATTTTCCTCATCAAGAGCCTTAAGTATAGGCGCAATGAGGTCTAGTTCTTTAAATTGCATTTAAAATTATTATTGTTATTCCCAGAAAAAGATTTGAATGATATTTATGGGAGGGTTTGTATTCTGCTGCAAAGATAAGCTTAATAATAATACCGATTACAAAAGTGACCTTCTAGAGATTATACCTGTTTTTTTATATTGAATTCAAAGTTGGAACCTTTGCCTACAACTGATCTTACTGATATTTCTCCTCCCAATCCCTCTACAATAGATTTTACTGTGGCCAAACCTATTCCTGTTCCATAACTGCCAGACTTGTCGGTATTTGAAGTGGTTTGAAAGATATCGAATACTTTTTCTATCTCATCTTCTCGTATACCTTTTCCATTGTCAATCACATTAAAATGAAAAAATCCATTTTCTTCTTTGGCTGAAATGCTTATGATAACCTCCTCATGGTCATTATACTTTATTCCATTGGAAATTAAGTTGATGAGGATCTGTTGAAAGGCTGTTTTATTACTGAAAATGCTTAGACTTTCATCAATATTTAGTTTGAATTGAGTGTATTTTTTAAATTGATGAAAACTGTTGTCAATAAGTTCATTTATGGTTTGATATACTTTCACTTCCGATTTATCAGTGGACAGTAGTTTGGTGTTTCTGCTATATTCCAATATACCATCAATAAGGCCAGTAAGTTTCGATGATGAATTACTTATGACATCCAAAACTTGTATAGCCTTGGGATCTACCGCATCTTTATACATGGCTTTAAATAAAGCCGAAAGCTGGATAATATTATTAAGAGGAGACTTAATATCGTGAGCCGCTATTCTGGCAAAATTGTCTAGGGCTTCGTTTTGAATACCAAGTTCGTAGAGTTTAATATTGAGTTCCATCGTTTTTCTACGAGCTTCAAATAATTCTATCACTTGATTACTAAGTGTGATTAAAGCTTTTTGCTGGGCCTCATCAAGTTCTTTGGGTTCGTGATCAATCACACATAGGGTTCCAACAGGATAACCTTCGGAGCTTACTAATGGAATACCCGCATAAAAGACAACGTTTGGAGCACCAGTTACTAAGGGATTGTCATGAAACCTTTTATCATCTCTTGAATCTGGAACAATCATCAACTGGTCCTTATGATTAATGGCGTGAGCACAAAAGGCAACATTTCTGGGGGTGGATTCTGCATCTAATCCATGCCTCGATTTAAACCATTGTCGGTCGTCATCAATCAAGCTAATAAGGGAAATAGGGGTTCTGCAAATATAAGAAGCAAGAGCTGTAATATCATCATATTCTTTCTCAGGCATGGTGTCCAAGATGGAATATTTCTTTAACTCCTCTAGTCTCTTAATTTCATTTTGTGGTATTTTAGGCTCTATCATGCTCTTTTAATGGTCTTTATAATTCTAAGTTGAGTCTTGGTTTTTTAATAGTATCCCGATATATATTTAATTCAAATATACTTTATTTAAAACAATGAGTCTCTATTTTTTCTTACAATAATATTATAAAGGTTTCTCATAAATTCTATACTTTTTATACACGATAGCATCTAGTCTCTCCATTAAAGCCCGCATTTTCGTATTCTCTTCCATAATTAAATGACTGTCTAAAACCTTCAGTTTTGCCTTCTTAGCAGATTCAAATAAGCTTACCGCCATTAAAGCATCTATTCCAGAATTACGGATATTGTCTTTTACGCAACCTAATAATAGATTCAGTTGATGTGCTTTTTTAAAAGAACGAAGAATATGAATAAATCCAAAAGGAAATAGGTGACCATTGGCTTTTCTGAAACCTTGGCTGATATCGGGCATGGCCACCACAAATGCGACAATCTTATCTTCTTCATCAGCTACGATTTTGATAAAATCGGCATTGAGCATAGGGAGAAAGCGCTCCGAAAACTCCTTAGCTTCTATCTCTTGAAGGGGTGCAAAACCATAGATATCCGTATAGGTTTCGTTGATGAGATCGAAAACAGGTTTTACATAAGGCCTTACATTTTTCGATTTATTGAATTCTAAAATCTTGAAACCGCGCGTTTGAACTCGTTCAGCCGCTTTAGCATAAAATTCAGGAATGACACTTGGAATATCCATACGGTATTCGAAGAGATCTAGCTTTTTGGTATAGCCATTTTTTTTAGTAAAATCTACCATATAGGGGAAACTACAATTGGTCACCATTACCGACATGGGATCTTCAAATCCCTCCACCAAATATCCTTGGGGATCCTTATCTGAAAACCCTAAAGGACCCACCATCTTTTCCATTCCTTTCTCTTTGGCCCACTTCTCTAAGGATTGTAATAATGAGGTATAAACCTCGACATCCTCAAAGGTTTCAGCGAAACAAAATCTTGCGTTTTTTTCGTTGTGCCCAGAATTATAAGAATGATTGATGATTCCCATCACTCTACCCACTGTTTTTCCATCTTTTTCTGCGAGAAGGAGAATAGTATCACATTGTTCGAAAGAATGGTTTTTCTTGGCATCGAAAACTTTCCATTCGTCTTGAATGAGAGGAGGGAGCCACTCCTTATGATTTTTATGAATGAGGAAAGGAAGGTGAATAAAAGTCTTCAAATCCTTTCTAGAAACAACTTCTTTAATTTTAATCATGGTCTAATTTGACTTGTGTATTTGATTTTTGTTGATTCCAAGGTGGGATTTGGTATGAAAAATCGGATAAATATAAGATAATTGGAGCAATCAACAATCCTCCAATAATATCTATGGCATAATGAGCTTTAATATAGACCGTTGAGAAAATAAGGATAATGACAAAAGGCCAAGCCATCTTGAAAAATGGAGGAAACCTTTTTTTAGAAAGTATTAAAATAATGATAGAAATTCCCACATGAGAACTGGGAAAAGCACCAGTGGGCTTTTCGGCCATTTTTTGTATAAAATCCATTATTTCTTTAAAAAGAAATCCATTGGGGAGGATACTCTCAGGAGGAGAAAAGTGAAATTGAGGCCCTGCTGATGGAAATAAACAAAAGATAAAATAGAAAATATAAAGTGAAGCAGTGAGTTTGAAAACAGCCTCCTTAAAATAATCTCTCTTTTTAAAATAAACATAGAGGATAAAAAACACAATTAACAAATAAAATGAGAAGTAGCCCATATACATCAATTCACTAAATAGAAGATTAGAAAAGAAGCCAGAAAATTCAATACTGGGTTGTATTCCAAAAATAGCGGATTCTGTTTTAACCAAATAGGGGTCTAAATTATCGAAGAAAAGTTTATTGTAATTTACAGTCTCAGAGTAGAAATAGCCACTAATAATTAATGGATACGTATTCCTGAGGAGTCTAAGAAATGGATTTGGATTTTTTTTAGAGAAGTAAATAAGAGCAAAAATAGCAGGAACGAGTAAGACTCGAAGGCCTATTAATAATTCTATATTTTGCACATTACCACTAGATATAAGCAGAAACAAGGTGCTTATACTGAGATATGCAAAAAACAAGATATCGATTCTTTTTGTCTTAGCCAATTTGAGATTTTTTCAACAGACAAAGATAGAATAAAGCAAGAAATGAAATACAAAAAAACGGCTTCACATTTAATGCAAAGCCGTTTTTTTTGGTTTTATTAGAAAACTTAAACCCCCAACAGCTCAGCCACAGGCTCAGCGCCATCAAACAACATCTTCTCAGGATTCTCGAGCAACTCTTTTACTTTTACCAAGAAACCAACGCTCTCTCTTCCATCAACTATTCTGTGATCGTAGCTTAAGGCCACATACATAATGGGATGAATTTCGACTTTTCCTTTCACTGCTATGGGGCGTTCCACAATATTATGCATTCCCAAAATGGCAGATTGAGGAGGGTTGATAATAGGAGTAGAAAGCATAGATCCAAAGACTCCTCCGTTGGTAATGGTAAAGGTTCCACCAGTCATTTCGTCGAGGCTGAGTTTGCCGTCACGAGCTTTTATGGCCAATCGCTTGATATCGGCTTCTATTTCGGCCAAGCTCATCATTTCTGCATTGCGAACCACAGGTACCACAAGGCCTTTTGGCGAACTTACCGCTATACTGACATCAGTATATTCAAAACTCACCACTTGGTCGCCGTCAATCATGGAATTGATTTGTGGAAATTGTTTCATGGCAATGGTACAAGCTTTGGTAAAGAAGGACATAAAGCCTAAACCCACACCATGGGTTTCTTTGAATTGCTCCTTGTATTTCTTTCTGATTTCGAAGATAGGCGTCATATTCACCTCATTAAAAGTGGTGAGCATGGCGGTTTCGTTTTTAACACTCACCAACCTTTGGGCCAATTTCTTTCGAAGCATGCTCATTTTTTGAACCTTTTGCTCTCGTCCACCTTCCCAGCTATCCTTACTGGCTTTAGTTGATGCTGCAGGGGCATTAGCTTTAGCATTTTTAAAGAACTCAATATCCTTTACTCCAACACGTAATGATTTATAGAAGGCTTCCAACTCTGATGCGTCAATATTTTCCTCCTCTATTAGTTTTCTTGCCAATGGAGATAATTTGAAATCAAAGCTATCATTAGCAGGCTTGGCTTTCTTTTCGTCTTTTGGAGCCTCCTCTGTTTTTGTTTCTGGAGCTTTTTCTTCTTTCGCTTCTAAAGGAGCAGGCGCCGAAGCTTCAGCAATTTCAACTTTTGCATCGGTGTCAATTCGTGCAATTACAGAACCCACATCTACGGTTTCGCCTTCTTCCACCAGAATTTCAATCTTTCCAGTAGCTTCAGCAGTTATGCTTAATGTTGCTTTGTCGGAGTCAACCTCTAAAATTTCCATGTTTTTGGCCACGCCTGCGCCATTTTCAACTAACCAACTGGCTATTTGAACTTCGCTTATGGATTCTCCCGGTGTAGGGACTATAATATCTATAATCATTAGACTGTTTTTTATGGCCACTGAGCAGAGTCGAAGTGTCCATGCATTATTATAATTCTTTACTCTGTATTTGGTCACTGAGTCTATCTGGCTACTTAGCTAGACTGGCCTGTTGAAGCGCCCAAGTTTTTTTTATCATTTGTAAAATGGTCATTTAGCTTGTGTAAATGGCCAAATTCTATTTTTTAATTGTTGATGACCTCCATAAACTGATTTGCAGTAATTGTCGGTATTCTCGAGTTTTTAAAATCTTTCAAATTTCTTGTTATTATAAAATCTTTTCCATTTTCTAAAGCTGTAAAATATTGAAGTGCATCTTCAAAATCAGTAAACATTTCATCATTTAGAGCCAAGCCAATTATTTTATCATCAAGTGGTAAAACTTTTACAATCAAACGAAGTTTTCGTAAAATCGATTTTGCTTTTTTACCATTCATTTGTTTCAAAAGGATATAGCTCGTATTCGCAATTGTCAGTGACGAAACAGATAATTCTATTATTTTTTTATCTGCTAATGAAAAAAGATCTGCCGCTTCCTGATAAAACGGTTGTCTTTGTGACAACAAATCTATGACGATATTAGTATCTAAAAATAGGTTTTTCATTTATATTTTTCTTCTAAATAATCACCATATTCTTTTTTGTGGTCAAAATCTGCTGGCAGGTCAATTACACCACTTAAGCTTTCAACTAATGGAGTTATAGAACTATCATCCTTTTCCTTTTTTTGAGCAGTTAAACTATCTAAATATGATTCTATCATTTTAGACAGGCTTATCTTGTGATCACGAGCATAAATTTTTGCTCTTGCAATAACATTGTCGTTTAATCTTAATGTCAGTTTTGTTTCCATAATAATTAGAAATTGAATTACGTACAAAAATAATTAAAAATACGTCAAAAAGCAAACGTTTTTATTATGAGTTAGTTGAAATATTATTTAGTATTAACTCTTTCAATTTCTGCTAGAACTTCTTTCCAGTTATTTCCTATACAAGCCATTTTGCAATCGGTTCCAACTCTTGGGCATTCTCCACATTCATCAAAAAGTTTTTCAATGATTTTACGTTGCTGCATATTGTGGAATTTGATACTTCCTGTTGCTGGACTTCCTGTTGCCGGACGTGAAATAATATGAATATCTAGATCATGCAATTCACTTCTGATAAAAGTCCAAGCACCCATATTGAATGGTTCTTCTTGTACCCATAAATAATCTTTGGCATTGCTGTATTTCTTCAGCAGCGCTTTTATCTGAACAATAGGTAAAGGATATAATTGCTCTAATCTGATAATGGCAATATGTTCCTTATTTCCAAGTTTGGTTTTTTCTTCAATGAGGTCGTAATAAATTTTGCCACTACAAAATGCAATTTTAGTCACCTTGCTAGCATCAGCTATTTGGTCATCTATCAATTCTTTAAATCCACCATTAGTGAAATCATCAACAGTAGAAGTCGCCAATGGATGTCTCAATAAGCTTTTGGGTGTAAATACAATTAAAGGCTTACGGAATTCTCGTTTTACTTGTCGGCGCAGCATATGGAACATATTTGCGGGAGTAGTAGGATTGGTCACCTGCATATTATTCTCCGCACAAAGCGTTAAAAACCTTTCAATTCTGGCACTAGAATGTTCTGGACCTTGGCCCTCATAACCATGAGGAAGTAAAACCACCAAGTCGTTCATGACCTTCCACTTGTCTTCAGCACTACTGATAAACTGGTCGAAGATAATTTGAGCACCATTTCCAAAATCACCAAACTGAGCTTCCCAAATGGTTAAATCATTAGGGGAGGCCAGAGCATAACCATATTCGAATCCTAAAACTCCGTATTCCGAGAGGAGGGAGTTAAAGATAGAAAAACGAGCTTGATCTTCGCTGATATTTTGTAATGGGGTATAAGTTTCGGCACTGTCTTCCAAAGTGAAAACAGCATGACGATGAGAGAAAGTTCCTCTTTGTACATCTTGTCCACTTATCCTTACCGGATAGCCTTCTTTTAATAAAGTACCGTAGGCCAAAAGTTCTCCCATGGCCCAATCCAACTTGTCGTCTTTAAACAACATGTTCTCGCGAGTCTTTTGAAGACGGACAATCTTTCTAAACAGATTTTTTCCTTCTGGAACTGCGGTTATTTTTTGTCCAACCTCCTCCAGATATGCTTTACTCACTGAGGTATCTGGAGAGTAATCAAAATCTTTATTCTGTGCTTTTCTTATACCAGTCCATTCTTCTTCTAGGAAATTACTGATATGTCCTTTGGTAATTTCTTTGGCTTTTTCTAAGCTTTCCTCCAGATGCTCATTAAAGCCAGCTTCCATCTGGTCTATCTTTTCTTGAGATAAAGCATTTTCGGCTAAAAGCTTTTTGGCATAAATTACTCTAGGATCAGGATGTTTTTCAATGGCTTTATATAGTATAGGCTGTGTGAAGCGAGGCTCATCACCTTCGTTATGACCATATTTTCTATAGCAAAGTAAATCGATGAACACATCTTTCTTAAATCTTTGTCGGAATTCCATGGCCAACTGCACCGTATAAGCTACTGCTTCCACATCATCTCCATTCACATGGAAAATGGGTGACTGAATGGTTTTTCCCACATCGGTACAATAGGTAGAAGTACGGGCATCTAAATAATTGGTGGTGAATCCCACCTGATTATTAATCACCAAATGGATGGTTCCTCCAGTTTTATAACCTTCTAGTTCGGCCATTTGTATCACTTCATAAACCACTCCTTGACCAGCTATACTGGCATCACCATGAATCAGAATAGGAGAGATGCTGTCTTCGCTAATATCGCTGTTTACATCATCAATTCTGGCTCTCGTCATTCCCTCGACTAAAGGATTTACGGCTTCCAAATGGGAAGGATTAGGAGATAAAGTTAAACGAACCTTATGGCCTTTTGAAGTTTCTCTTTCTGTGGTGGCTCCCAGATGATATTTTACATCGCCTAAAAGGTGAGTATCGTCATATTCATTTCCAGCAAACTCACTAAAGATGGTGTGATAAGGCTTTTTCATAATATTTGCCATCACATTTAAGCGACCTCTATGGGCCATTCCAATCATGAATTCTTTAATGCCTTTGTCGGCTCCAATTTCAATAACCGATTCCAAAGCAGGGATTAAAGCTTCGGCACCTTCCAATGAGAATCGTTTCTGACCGGGGAATTTTCTATGAATGAATTTCTCGAAACCAACAGCCTGGGTTAGTTTATAAAGAATCCTCTGTTTTCTTTCAGATACGAACTCGGGTTTGTTCTGTCGGGCTTCCATTTTCTCCTTGAGCCAAGATACCTGTTCGGTGTCTCTAATATATACATATTCCACAGCCACCGAGCCACAATAGGTTTTCTCCAGAGCTATAATAATATCTTTCAGCTTTGCAGGACCCATTCCTAGCTTATTTCCGGCTTGAAATACCTTTTCCAGATCAGCCTTAGTTAAATCATAGTTTTCTATATCTAGACTTGGCGAATACTGGCGACGGGTACGAACGGGATTGGTTTTGGTAAAAAGGTGTCCACGTTTTCTATAATCCTCAATCAGGTTGATGACCTTATATTCAGATGCAGAAACGGTATCTTCTTCACCATAATTTTTTCTACTGAACTCAAAACCCTCGAAGAATTTCTTCCAGCCCTCTTCCACAGAATCAGGGTCGTCAAGGTAGTTTTGATAAAGCTCCTCAATAAATTCAGGGTTATTATTTAAGTACGAATGCTTTTCCATTTAGGTTTTTTTATGTGTTCAAACACAAAGTTCTTTGCTTCAATCTGTATAAAAATAATCAGAATTGAGTTTAGAACGATTTTAAATAAGCAAAATTAGAAAATTCCGCCATGTAGACATCCTATTAAGAGCTTTTTCTGAGCTTTTTTTGGATTTTTTAGCAAACGATTGTAATTATTGGTGAATACTACAAGCTAAATGCTTGAGTTGATTTTAAATCAGCTCATCGAGACTGCTAAATTTTTAATATTTTCTTATGCATACAGGGATACAAAGAATATTTATTATTTTTGATACAAATCTCTCTCGTATGAAACGCCTATTAATTATCATCATCATCTCATTAGCTGTATTTTTCTCATCTTGTTCCAAGGAAAGACATCATTATCTCACTGAAATCGATAAAGAGTTCTTGGGACTAGCTGTTGGAGATACAAATATTCTGCTAGAGTATAACTATAACCTTTCCGAACCAGATACCTCTTTCAATTTTATTAAAGCAGATTATCGAGAATTTGAATCCGTTAGGACGGAAGGGTTTGCTGATATTCCCTATAAACCCGAGTTCGATTATAAAAACAGAGCTAATTGATCGTCTTTCTCCAAATCATATTTTATAGAAGGTTTTTTAGCAAAGAATGAATATGCGATAAGAGCGGCGATAATATTGGAGATAAAATTTTCAAAACTTCTGTGCCTAGAATGTTCAATTTGGCACATGTTTTTTAGTTCA